>CAYMLS010000124.1:0-6040 GCA_964390665.1 uncultured Bacteroidales bacterium
CCAGTTTCTGATCGGTTTCCTGCATTTTCCGGTCGGTCTCCTGCATTTTCCGGTCAGTTTCCTTAAATAATAACCATACTTTTTCAAAGGTTAAAGGTTCATCTCCGTAGGGTAGCAAAGGTTCATTTACCTCCTGAGTATCTTTTTTACCGGGTTTTTGTATTTTCTTCTTTTGGTTTGCCATAAAAATTTTGGTATTGATAATCCTCTGCAAAATTACGATTTTCAAATAATTATGGCACTGTAAAGCATTCCGGAATCGTAAACAACTCTTTTTTTCTGATGCCTGGTCACGATTTGATATATTCTGCTACATCATTTTCTGTACAATGAAAGCGAAAGAACCGATGTCGCGAATTTCCTCAAGCGAACATCGGTTCCTGTTTTTTTCTGAAATTGCAGCAAAACGTCAAATGATTTGTTATGCCTGCCTTGAAAGCATGCATCTCGTTTTTTTAACGAGAATCTTGTCTCTTATGTGATTCAGGCTTTGCACTTCATCTTTCCTGTTGTTCGTATGCTAAGAAACAATTTGTTTCATTCAGATGCGAATTACCTGTTTATACCAGTGCCTGCCCGTCCATTTCTTTAGATGTGGGCAGGTTCATCATTTTGAGGATGGTGGGTGCCAGATCGGCAAGTTTGCCGCCACTCCTGAGTTTTTTGTAGTCGTTGTCGAGCAACCACAGCGGAACGGGATTGGTGGTATGTGCCGTATTGGGTGATCCATCGGGGTTGAGAGCAAAGTCGGCGTTGCCATGGTCGGAAGTGATCAGCACCGAATAATGATTTTCAAGTGCCGTTTCGGTGACCTCTTTTACGCAGGTATCAACAGTTTCCACTGCCTCTTTAATTGCCTCATATACTCCTGTATGCCCCACCATATCGGCATTGGCAAAGTTCAAACAAATAAAGTCGAACTTTTGCTTTTTGATTTCCGCTACAACGGCATCTTTCACTTCAAAAGCGCTCATGGAAGGTTGCAGATCATAGGTGGCTACTTTGGGAGATGAAACCATGATGCGTTCTTCACCTTTGAATTCTGATTCCCGTCCACCACTGAAAAAGAAGGTAACATGAGGATATTTTTCTGTTTCTGCAATGCGAAGCTGTGTTTTTCCTTGCTGCTCCAGCACTTCACCCATGGTATTTTTCAGGTCGTCTTTTTCAAAAATGATTTTTACATTTTGAAAAGAATCATCGTATTTGGTCATGGTAAGATAATTCAGGGGCATGGTTTTCATGTCGTGCTCCGGCATGTCTTTTTGGGTGAGTACAGTGGTGATCTCGCGCAAACGGTCGGTGCGGAAATTGAAGCAGATGACCACATCATCGGGTTCAATGGTTGCCAGGGGCTGATCATTGTCATCTACCATCACCTTTGGGTTGATGAACTCATCTGTGATATTTTCCTTGTAAGATGCTTCGATGGCTTGTGTTGCTGTTTTAAACTTTTCGCCTTCTCCTTTCACCAGCATGTCGTAGGCTTTTTTGATCCTTTCCCAACGCTTGTCGCGGTCCATTCCGTAGTATCTTCCCGATACGGTAGCGATTTTTCCTGTCGATTTTGCCAGGTGTGCTTCCAGTTCACCCAAAAATCCTTTACCGCTTTTGGGGTCGGTGTCGCGACCATCGGTAAGGGCATGGATAAACAAATTGTTGACCTCCATTTTTTTTGCTGTATCACAGATACCGTAAATGTGATCCATGGATGAATGCACACCACCATTGGAGACCAAACCGATAAGGTGTACTTTTTTATTCTCTTTTTTTGCGTATTCAAAAGCCTGGGTCAGTTTTTCGTTTTCATGAAACGAACCATCCTGTATTGCTTTGGTTATTTTCACCAGATCCTGGTAAACGATCCTGCCGGCACCAATATTTAAATGCCCTACTTCTGAATTTCCCATCTGTCCTTTGGGCAATCCCACATCCTCCCCTGAAGTATTCAGGGTGGTATGAGCCGCCTTTTCGTTCAGACTTTTGCTAAAGGGTACATTGGCGTTGGCGATGATGTCGGAGGTGTCGCCTTTGCCTTCACCCCATCCGTCCATGATCACGAGAATTACTTTTTTGTTGTCCATTTTTTCCAGTTTTTATGATGTTTGAAAAATTATAATTTTTTTTAAATGTGCCTTTGGTCATCCATTAGACCTGATAGCATCTACCGGGTTGAGTTGCGAAGCGGAATAGGCCGGAACGAATCCTGCGATCAGTCCTATGATCACCGAAACGTTTATACCCAGCATCACATTTTGCAGACTGATAAGCAGGTTCATATCCACAACTTGGCTGCCTGCCCAGGTGATCAGGAAGACCAAAAACAATCCTATGATTCCTCCAATAAGGCTTAAAATAACTGATTCTACCAAAAACTGCAGCAAAATAAAATAGTTTTTGGCACCCAGTGCTTTTTGTATGCCAATAATGCTGGTTCTTTCTTTTACCGAAACAAACATAATGTTGGCGATTCCAAAACCTCCCACCAATATTGAAAATCCTCCGATGATCCATCCTGCAATTTTGAGTATGGAAAATAAACCATCGAACTGTGTGGAAAGCAAACTTGCCCTGTTGAGTGCAAAGTCATTTTCTTCCGTGGGTTTTATACTTCTTATGGAGCGCATTACCCCGGTAAGTTCGTCGATCACTTCATCGCTGCTGAAAGCTTCTTTTGCTTTTATCTGGATGTTGGGTCTGTAACGATCGCTGTTTACATTCAAAAAAGAGTTTATGAAATTTACAGGCAATACTGCTGATTCATCCAGGCTGTTTCCAAAAGTGTCTTCTCCTTGTCTTTTAAAAACACCGATCACTGTGATGTTTCGTCCAAAAGCCTTGATGGTTTTACCCACCGGTTCTGTATCATTAAACAGATTTTCTGCTACTTCTTTTCCCAGTACGGCAACATTTCTTCCTCCTGCAGATTCTGAAAATGAAAAGTACCTGCCCGATTCTATTTCGAAAGACCGGATCTTGTCGAAATCGTGCGATACCGCCGACATGGTAACCCTTTCCATGCTGCGGTTTTGGTATTCGATGGTCCGGTTGGTAGATGCTGTAAAAACAGTGGCGTCTACCACCGATGTGCGCCTCATGATCTCCTCCATTTCTGAAATGCGGGGTGTAGGTCGGTTCATGTATTTCCACCAGGCAAAATCCTGGCTGAATTCCCAGGGCCATTTTTCAATAATGACCACATTTTCGCCCAGCGAAGCAATACTCGACCTGATTTCCCTTTCCAGCGCATCCACCACACTGAATACCGATATGATCGCAAATATCCCAATGGTAATGCCCAGCAGGGTTAGGATGGTACGCAGCTTGTTGGAAATGATGCTTCCCCAGGCAAAAAGGGCACTCTCTCGGAAAAGTTTTGCAAACAGTATCATTTTTAAGGTATTGGAGGTGCAAAATTAACAAAATTCATACTTCTTCTGTTATTTGCCTTTTGATCTTTCCAGGCAAAACATCAAAAGATCGTTTTACTGAAGTTTGCGCATGAGCTCGGAGGCATAAACAAAATCTTCAACTTCTTTGTTTTCAGAATTTAATATTTCTGATGAAGTTCCTTCCCAGGCAAGTTTTCCCTTAGAAAGAAATACCACATGATCTCCTATTTCCATTACACTGTTCATGTCGTGTGTGTTGATCACGGTGGTCATTTGAAATTCTTTGGTGATCTCACTGATCAGTTGATCGATCACGATAGAAGTTTTGGGGTCTAGTCCGGAATTGGGTTCATCACAAAACAAAAATCCGGGTTGATTGGCAATGGCCCGGGCAATGGCAACCCTTTTTTTCATACCTCCGCTGATCTCGGCAGGATATAGTTTGTTGGCGTTGGCAATATTTACCCGGTCGAGGCAAAACTGTGCCCTTTCTGTCTTTTCTTTCCGGGTCATATGTTTGTTGAACATGTCAAGGGGAAAGATCACATTTTCCTCCACGGTGAGCGAATCGAAAAGTGCACTGCCCTGAAAAAGCATGCCCATAGTTTTTCTTACGACCGTTCGCTCGTTTCCCTTCATGGTCGTAAAATTCATATCGTCAAAAAAAATATCTCCCTGATCGGGTTCCAGCAGACCTACCAGGCATTTCATGAAAACTGTTTTACCTGATCCGCTCTGTCCGATGATCAGGTTGGTTTTTCCTTTCTCAAAAATAGTGGATACACCTTTGAGCACAGATTCGCCTGCGAAGGATTTTTTCAGATCGTGAACCTTTATCATACAAGTAATAATTGTGTAAGTACAAGGTTGAAAATAATGATATGAATACTGCTCATCACTACCGCTTTGGTACTGGAGTGCCCTACTTCCAGGGCACCTCCCCTGGTGTTGTATCCGTAATAACCGGAAACCGAAGCAATAATAAAGGCAAAGACAACTGTTTTGATCATGGCATACATTACATCGTACTGGGAAAACTCGAACAATATACCGTATAAAAAGTTGCTGGGTGCCACTACATTGGTCAGGTATGCTGCCATGTACCCGCCGAAAATGCCGAGAAACATACTGATGATGATCAGGATGGGATTGATAAGTATGCTGGCTATGATCTTGGGCAAAATGAGATATCCTGCCGAGTTGATACCCATCACCTCAAGCGCATCTATTTGTTCTGTTACCCGCATGGTACCTATCTCGGAGGCAATGCGCGAACCTACTTTTCCCGCAAGGATCAAAGAAATGATGGTCGGCGAAAATTCCAAAACCATGGCTTGTCGCGTGGCAAAACCTACGGCATAAATGGGCAGAAGGGGATGATCTGTGTTAAAGGCAGTTTGTATGGTAAGCACCGCTCCCATGAAAACCGATATGATCACCACAATTCCCAAACTGTCGATGCCCAGGTTGTCCATCTCTATGATGATCTTTTGCCTGTAGATCTTTGCATTTTGCGGCCGCCGCAAAATTCTGCTCAACAGCATTACATAATTGCCAAAATGATACAATAATTGCATATCGTTACATTGATTTTGAATTGCGAAATTACACATATTTTGCGGATTATCCTTTTTTATGTTTAGGTAAACTCCATCATCAAAGATGGGTCAAATATGCTGTGCGTGTCTGTTTGAAATCTTTTTCAGTATGATTTTTTATTTTTTTTTCACGCATTGACGAGCACTTTAAACCAATTCTTTTTTTTAGGGTTCAATACTCAAGGATTTTAATCATTAGTGAGAGATTTATGTACGAATTTGAAAAATCACCAGGCAGAATCACACAACAGATATCGAAATTATTGGGGAAAAAACTTGAGAGAAAATTTAAAGAGCATCATTTCAATGTTTCCGGTCTTCAGTGGACGATCATTGCATTGTTGAAAAAATTCGGCGACAGCTCCCAAAAAGATATCGGCGATTTTCTTTTGATGGATAAGGTAACGGTAAACAGGGCTGTTGATCATCTTGAAAAGAACGGATGGGTGAATCGCCTGCCCTCTGAAACAGATCGACGTTCCAATATTGTTAAACTCTCTGAGCAGGGCGCTGGTTTGTATCTTCAATTGGCCAAAGACGCCGAAGAAGTTATTGAAATGGCGTTAAGTAACCTCTCAATGTATGAAAGAGAGCAACTTTTTCTTTTGCTGGATAAAGTCTACAATAACCTGAAAGATAAATGATATTGAAAAAATACTGGCGCTGAATTATTCGTAAAAGTTATTCCTCTGCCTGATTCTTTTGTCAAATAACGACAATCCCCTTGTCAGGTGAAGTCTATGGGCTTTCTTGTATCATCCCGGGTAAACATAGTCATTGGTAAAATCATCTGTTTTTTTTTGTTCAGGGGAAAAATTTATTTTGTTGTGTGTTGGTTTCCAGAGGGTAGGGCAACCACTATCAAATCATCACATTGCCACAAAGTGATCAGAAACTATTTTTTTTTTGATGTACAGAAACGCACACCTTAAGAATAATTCTCCCTTTCATTAAAATTACCGTATTTTTTATGCATACGGTAATAATCATCTAATTAAGATGTTATATTTGCAGGCACGGAATTGGTTAAGCTAAGTTGGGCAAATATCT
>CAYMLS010000124.1:6140-13236 GCA_964390665.1 uncultured Bacteroidales bacterium
TAAGATGTTATATTTGCAGGCACGGAATTGGTTAAGCTAAGTTGGGCAAATATCTTTATTTCTGCATTGCCGGATTCTTTATTTTAAATTACAATAGCATCATGTTCAGGTATATTAGCTATCGCATCACACAAAAAAATGTTCTCTTCCCCGGTTTTTCCTTGCTCGCTTCTGCGCTATTGCGGAATTTGGTATCATCGAATGTTCTTTTTTATCCAGGTTTTTACAGGATATTCTTGATTTTTCTGTTTGTTGGTTTATTCAGCATACCTGCCGTGGGTCAGAAAAAAGAATCATCTGGCAAAAGAAAAATCGTTGGCGTGGTATTGAGTGGTGGAGGTGCCAAGGGTGTTGCACATATCGGGGTTTTGAAGGCCCTGGAAGAAAATAATATACCTGTTGATTACATTACCGGAACTTCTATCGGGGCAGTTGTAGGTGGTTTGTATGCAGCAGGATATACACCTGATGAGATCTACAATCTTGTGAGTTCGAAAGATTTTGCCGATGCCTCCGTTGGCAGCATCGACAAAAAATACGATTTTCATTATTATTCTGATGATCCTTCACCTGCCTGGATATCGCTCAACTTTAATTCTGATGAAGCTTTGAAATACCAGGAGGTGATCAGAAACAACATCCCTACCAATATGGTTTCTCCGGGTTTGATGGATTTTATGTTCATGGAGTATCTCGCGCCAGCTTCCGCTGCTGCCGGCAACAATTTCGACAGTTTATTCATCCCTTTCCGTTGTGTTGCTTCTGATATTACCCATAAAAAACCCTTTATTCCCGATAGTGGCAGTTTGCCAATGGCTGTGAGGGCATCCATGACTTTCCCATTCTATTTTAAACCTGTGAGCATTGATGGAAAGGTGTTGTTTGATGGGGGGATGTACAATAATTTCCCGGTAGATGTAATGACGCGCGAATTTAATCCCGATATACTGATTGGTAGCGCCGTTGCTAAAAACCCTGAAACCCCCACTGTGGATGATATTGTGGTGCAACTGGAGAATATGCTGATGGATTTTACAGATTACGACATGCCGGATATGCCCGGGATCATTCTCCGTCCGGATGTGCCGGATATTTCTGTTACCGATTTCAGGAAAAACCTGGATATCTATACACTGGGATATGAAGAAACCATGCGAAATATTGATTACCTGAGAAAAATAACTAAGGGGTCTGAAAGAACAAAACAGGAGGTTGGTGAATTGCGCCGCTCTTTTAAACAAAAGATGCCTGACAATAAAATCACACATATCAGTGTAAATGCTAAACCTTCGCAACTGTCAAGGTTTATTACAGGATTTTTGTTTACCGAAGGAAAACCTGTTTCCATGGAGTTGCTCAAATCGCGATATTATCGTTTGCTTTCTACGGATAAGTTTTCCTATATCTTTCCTCAATTAAAATTGATAGAAGAAACCAATTCGTATGCTCTTATCGTAGATGTGAAAGAAAAAGATCCCTTTGTGAGGGAATTTGGAGGCAATCTTTCATCACAATCCATCAATCAGTTTTTTGCAAGGTTTTCTTACGAACGACTGGGTGCTTATCCGTTCAAACTATATACCACTGGTTTTCTGGGAAACTATTACAATAGCCTGATGCTTGGCGCCAGAATCGATCTTCAAAGCGATATCCCCTATTACCTTGCCGCAGAAAGTACGCTCAACAGATGGAATTATTCCAACGGCAGTGTTTATTTTTTTGAAGAACAGAAACCTACATATATCGTTCAAAACCAGTGGATGAATAATTTACGTCTTACTTTTCCTGTTGGTTATGATGGTAAATTTGAACTGGGATGGATGACATCAGGAGACCGGCTCAATTATTACAATACCACCATCTTTAAAAAGGAAGATACCACAGATCTGACCGTTTTAAGGTCTGCAGGTTTTTTTGGTGCATTGGAGAAAGACACACGCGATCATATTCAGTATCCTACAAAAGGACACCATTTCCAGTTAAACTCAAAGGTTTTTTTTGCTTCTGAGAAATATGAACCCGGCAGTACATCTGCCATCGGTTCTGCAGAAGAACAACCACTCAGATGGATTGAATTGCTGATCAGATACGAAAAGATATTCAGGGAAGAAAGCAATTTCAGACCGGCAGCAATCGCGGGTGTTTTTTATTCCAACCGTCCTTTGCCGCTTAATTTCACCTCTGGTAAGATACTCGCGCATCAATTCAATCCTTTTCCTCTTGCCCAAACACGTTTTCTGGATGGATTCAGGGCCAATCATTATGCTACTGCCGGATTAAAGATGATTTACAAGATCAACAGAAACATGCATTTGCAAACAGAAGGTCATATTTTTCAACCCATTCGCGAAATCATTCCCGGCCCTCAAAACAGGGCGGATTACGCAGAAAAACCCGGGCAGTATACTGTTGCCATGAATTCATCGTATATTTATCATACACCTGCCGGCCCTTTAAGTATCGGTGTTCAGTATTATGATAAAGAAACGGATCCCTGGGGATTTATCATCAATTTTGGATTTATTCTCTTTAACAGAAACACATTTTGATATTTGTTCATTTCCGAACAATTTTGCCGGATTTCGAACAGTATTCTCTGTTTTGTTTTCTCTAAGGTGTTTGTAAGGTTCATAAAATCAGACAAAAAGGTTGTGTGGCATAAAAATGGTTATTTGTTTTTGCAAAAAGAATGTGCAACCTTACAATTGAAAACAAGATGATACAAAAAAGAATTTTTTATGTTGGTGTACTCCTTGTGTTTACACTCAATGCGTGCATAGATGTTGATTATTTTCCATGTGTAAAATCCGATGGAAACATTGTTGAAGAGGCGAGAACCGTAGAGAATGTTGGTACAGTGAATGTGAAAATGGATGCCGATGTGCAGATCTATCAAGCCGACCGCGATTCACTTGTCATTGAAGCTCCTCTGAATATTCTGCCTTACATAGAAACTGAAAACAGGGCCGGACATTTACATATTCATGCTAATCGCTGCATCCGCAATCCTCATGACGACATTAAAATCCATGTTTTTACCTCTTCTTTGCCCACAGTACAATTAGCGGGATCGGGAAATGTATATTTTGTTGATGTTTTTGAAGGTGATTATGGCGAATTTGAGATCACCGGGTCGGGAGATATTTACTTTGAAGGCAACTGCGATGTTCTGAAATCGCGCATTACGGGTTCGGGGTCAGTTGTTATTGATGGAACTTGCCAGCGCCACGATGTGGTTATTATAGGTAGCGGTGATGTTGATGCCAGCCATCTTTTTTCTGAATACGCACATGTAAAAATAACCGGATCGGGAGATGCCGATCTGTTTGTTGAAAAAGAACTTACCGTGAAACTGCTCGGATCGGGAAATGTTTATTATGGTGGAAAACCTAATGTTTTTGTGTCGGTTACCGGCAGTGGTAATGTTTATCAGTGGTAATAAAAAATGAATTTCCACTTTTTTTCCAGATTGTTCTTTGACTTTTTTTGGCAAATATCCGATAAAGACGAAAGCGTATTGTTGAAAGAATTATTGTTCATAAATCCCATAATCTGTCTATGATTCCTTAAAAAATGTAGACCAAAAGTGTTTCAGGAAAAATATTCTTAGGTAGATTTAAAAAGTTTCCTTTTATTTGTAGCGTATTTAAATTATTGTGCAGCAACGTTTTAAACAAGTGTTTTGTTGCATGGGAATGCAAAATATTTCTATAATTACTACGTTGGCATTATAATTGTTTTCAAACACGGTATCATAACCCAGGGAGATCATAAAATCTTTGTGGTAAGTTTCATGATCAGAAAATTCGTTAGAAAACTATTTTGAACCATCAGGATCTTTTGTTGAATGTTTTACAACCACAAAAATTAGCAATCATTTGCCTTTAAAAGTGATGATAACCCATAAAAACCAATACTGAAACGATGAAGAATAAATATAAAATACGTTATGCAAAGTCTGATGACAGACAAAAGATTCAGCAACTCTTTATTGCCTCTGTTGCCAATCAGAAAAACCTTTTTAATCCGGAGATGGTCAATCCTCTGTTTGTAGAAGATTTTGTGAATAAAGTGATAGATCAAGGTAATATGATCGTGGTGGAGAACCTGAATAACGAACTGGAACTTATTGGCGAGATTCATTACTATAATACTTCGGTTACCAATGGTGATCATTATATGAAAGAAATTATCTTTTTATCGCGAATGGAGGGAAATAATGATCAGCGTGAAACCGAACTGGTGGAGTGGCTCTATGGTGAGATTGAAAACAAACATCGCGATGTTTTCAGCGTGATGCTGAACACGCCTGTAAAGAGCATGGAAACGGTAAAGCATTTTGTTGAAAAAGGAATTCAGATCATCGGAAATTTTACCGGGCGGCTTAGTGGTGGCAATCACAAATCCATTACCATGTTGCCCTTATCATGGATAAACCCCTCATTCAATTGATTTTTGTTTTGTTTTGTTTTGTTTTGTTTAAACCGGGACAGTAATATTTTTATTGTCCCGTTTTTTTTACCCCCATATTTTTTTCAGCAATGCCAAAAATTCGCTTTGTTTAAAAGGTTTGGTCATATATTCATCCATTCCGGAGTTGATGTATTTTTCGCGATCTCCTTCAAAAGCATTGGCGCTTAGTCCCACCACCGGCGGGAGCGTGTTGTATTTCTGCTTTAGTTTTTGTGTTGCAGTAATGCCATCCATCACAGGCATTTGTATATCCATAAAAATCAGGTGATACTTGTCTTGTTCATATTTTTCCAGGGCCTCCTGTCCGTTTCCAACGATGTCTGTATTATGGCCCAGCGATTGAAGCATCAGTTTGATGACTTTTTGATTCACTTTTTTGTCTTCTGCCACAAGGATGTTGAGCTTTTCAGGTATTTTACCGGAAGTGGTTTGTGTTTTTGTTTGTGGGGAAGCAATTTCATCATAGCAGTATTGGGCAATAAATGTAAACCAAAAAGTACTTCCTTTACCGGGTTCGCTTTCCACACCCATTTCACCACCGTGCAGGTGTACCAGTTCTTTTGATATTGATAAGCCCAGTCCGGTTCCCTCAAATTTTCTTGTGTCGTTGTTGTCGAGTTGGGTAAAAGGGGTAAAGAGTAATTTTTTCATTTCAGGTTCTATTCCCGGACCCTGATCGGTTACCGAAATTTTAAAAATCATCCGGTTTTCGTTTTCATGGTAATCTTTGGAAACGTTTTCAAAGGTAAAAGAAATCTCTCCTTCAGAAGTAAATTTTACAGCGTTCGACACAAGGTTATTGATGACTTGCAGCAATCTGCTCTCATCGGCACAAATCCTTTCCGGAACATCATCCGATTGTGAAATTTTAAAAGACTGGTGTGGTTTTTTTATACTTTCATAAAGGTTTTGGGTTTTTTTAATCAGGTTCACTGTATTAAAATTTTTCTTATGAAGTTGAACTTTCCCGGCTTCAATTTTTGAAAAATCAAGTACCTGATTGATGATCTGGCGGAGGTTATCACCCGATTGTCTGATGATATCGAGATAGTCTTTTTGCTTTTCATCAAGATCTGTTTTCCTCATGATGTCTATCATGCCAATAATACCGGTTAAGGGAGTCCTGATCTCATGACTCATGTTGGCAAGGAAATTTTGTTTAAACCGGGCAGATTCTTCGGCGACAGACACCCTTTTTTCCAAATTCATCCGCATGGTTACGCTGGTTCTGTCCTCTACCAAAGCAACACCTCCTTCCACCAGATGATTCGCGGTAATTACCGGCGAAAATAAAATTCTTACCGGCGTGGTCTTGCCGGATGTAACACTTGTATATTCTCCTTCATAAGAAGCTGTTCTGCCTGCCAGGACTTCCTTGATGGCTCCTGCTATTTTTTGGTCGGGCAGCAAAAACATCTCCAACCCAATAAGTTTGCTTTTGGGTGATCCGATAATAGCGGCAAAATGATCATTGCATTCGGTTATTGCCCCTTTTTCATCAAAATGCATTACCCCGAGAGGCGATTTTTCAAAAATCAAACGATACTTTTCTTCGCTTTCGCGGAGGGCATTTTCGGTGTTACGGCGCTCTGAAACATCGGTGAGTATGATGAAGTTGGATTGACCATCGCTGACAAGACGAAATTCTATATGTTTTACTTCTCCGTTTTTGCAGGTTACCGGGCACTCCAGGGGTAAGATCTCTGTTTTGTCTTTTTGGGCACGTTGGATGTTGTTTTTCCATTGTTCTGTTATTTGGTTGCGTAGTTCTGTATCCGGATACACAGTTTGAAACCATTGGTCAACACTTGAAAAATCACCCATTCGGTAACCCAACATTTTTTCCACTTTAGGGCTGAAATACTGTGGGTGTTCGTTTTTGTCGGATATGATAATGCCCACAGGAGATAATTCTGCAAAAAGTCTGAACCTTTTCTCACTTTCCCGGATTTTATTTTCTCTCTCTTTTTGTTGGGTAATATCGCGGGTACTGAAAATTATGTTTATTGGTTTTTGTTGCTCATCAACAATGAACTTTCCCATGGTCTCGAGCCAAATGTAGGAACCATCGGCTTTTTTATAGCGGTATTCCACTTTTTTGCCATGAATAAAGTAGTCTTTTTCAGAAAATTTATTCATAATTGATTCCCGGTCGTCCGGGTGAACAAAATCCATTACATTTTTCCCGATCAGTTCAAAGATTGGATAACCCAGGTTTTCGTGCGATTTACCCACAAACGTGAAGTTGCCTTCCAGATCGGTAAGGGCCACCATATCAAACATGTTATCGGTTACATATTTGAGCTTCTTTGTTTGTTCCTCGCTTTTCTGTTCGGCTTTTTTCCTGTCGTCTATATTGCGCGTTACGCCATAAAATCCGATAGGTTCTCCGTACTCGTTGCGCAAAAAAGAAACATGCATCGAAATCCATATCAATGAACCATTGGCATGGTAATGTTGTGCTTCAATGATGCGTGAACGGTCCTGGGGGGCAGTACCCAGTTTTTCTTCCTGAAGTTCTTCATTGAAAATGTCGAGAATTTCTGACATTTGCTCAGGTGGAAATTTTTTTTCTATGGGGATTTCTATATAATCATCGGGTTTTACTCCTGTAATTTTTTCA
>CAYMLS010000125.1:0-13222 GCA_964390665.1 uncultured Bacteroidales bacterium
ACCTTTAAAATCTTGAGTTTTCTTGCTGACACTATTTAATGGCAATTACTTCGTTTATTTGGAAATTAAAAATACCCACATGTGGGTATTTTTTTTTTGCGCGTACTTACATAATTTCGTTTTAAACAATCATATAAACCCAGTAGCATATTAGATAACACAGCAATGAAACCAACCGCCAGTTTACCTTCAATTGTTTTGTGCGATGATCATGAGCTTTTTTTGAATGGTATCGGAGATATTCTTCATAAAAGCAAAGGATATTTAGTTGAAAAGGTTTTTACCTGCTCAATTGATTGTAGAGAATATCTGAATACTTCTGAACCTGATTTACTGATAACCGATCTTAACATTGATTCACATAACGGTTTTGACATTATAAACGATGTAAAATCACGGAACCTAAAAACGCGTGTTGTCATTATGACGGCTTATGAAGAGCCCTTTCTTGTTGATAAGGCCCGGAAATTGGGAGCAAGCGCTTTTTTATCCAAAACTACATCTGGCGAAGAACTCATCTCTTGCCTTAAAACTGCAGAAACTTCTAAGTTTTTTACCAATATTAGTGAGAAAAACCAACTGAATTCCTTTGAAAACATTGACGCACAATTTACAGGAAAATTCAGATTGAGCAAACAGGAAATCAATATCATGAAACTGGTGTTGGAGGGAAAAACAAGTCCGGAAATAGGAGAAACACTTTTTATCAGCAAACACACAGCCGAAACCCATCGCAGAAATATTTATAAAAAACTTGGAATCTCTGGTTTTGTTAGTCTGCATCAATTCGCCCGGAATTATGGAGTCGTTTAAAAAAATGCTCATAACGTTTTTCCTTGTTATCTTATTCTGGATTTTGCCAGCACAGGAAGTAGTTAATTTGGAGGTTTTTTTTGATCAAAAAAGGGAAGTCACATTAAAGAATATTGAAGATATAGATGATTTTGAGCCGGTTAATCTTCATGATGTTATAGACGCCGGATTTAACCATACCACAGGTGTATGGTGCAAAATTTCTATTGATAACCCTGATAATGAAATTGGAATTTACCGTATTGTAACCAGCAACCCGCATCTTGATTATGTTATGCTCTTTCATGGTGATACAGTTCTTGTTGCCGGAGACAAGATAATATCAAATGCTCATAACCTGCTTACCGCAAGTTTTCAGGTTGGGGTTGAACCTGGTGAGAAAAAAGAGTTTATCCTTCTGATAGAAAAACATTATTCTTATCTTTCCTTTGCCATCGATGTGGTACCTGAACTTGTTTTTCAACAAAATTTTTTGCGCCAATTAAAAACCAATTCCCTCTTTCTTGGTTTTTTCATCGCCTTTCTGTTGTTAAATCTGTTTTTGGCCATTTTGAGTGTCCGAATGGTACATCTATTCTACCTGCTGCATATTATCGGTGTGGTGTTCTATGTTCTTATCAATACCGGATTCTTTAAATATGCTTTGTTCCCATCATTTATGTATGCGAGTGAACTTCGACTGATTATTTCCATTGTCAACCCGGCGGTTTTTGCTGTTTTTATCATGCTTTATTTAAATACAATGGAGAATATACCCGTTATTTATAAAATCACCTATTTTTTGGCCATTGGAAAAATCCTGTTTATCCCCCTGTTTCTCATTTTTTTTCTGTTGAATAATATTTCCATTGTATTGACACTTTTTATGATAAACAATTTAATGTCTGTTGCACTAATCATTCTTGCTTTTATTGCAACCGTATTAAGCTATCGTTATCAGAGAAGAAAAAGCCTGTATGTGCTTTCTGTATTTACAATGGTTTTTATTTTTATCATTTTACTCATCCCCGACACTTATTCTCTCATAAGTATTCCTATCAGTACAAAGTATATCTTTATTCCAGTAATTTATGAAGTTGTGCTTTTTGGTATTTTATTAGGTGTTGAATATTATCGTACATTTCAGAAAAACAAAAGTTTACAAACTGAGCTACTGAAGAAAAAGGATGATGAACTGAAAGCTTTTTCCAAGGGTCGTATAAGAGAACGAAAACAGATTGCTTCTGTTTTGCATGATCAGATGAGTAGTCAGTTGCTGGCCACGCATATGTTGTTGCGGCAGGACAAAAAATGTCAGGCTTTGCAAAACCTTAAAAAATTAGGAAAAGATATACGCTTTTTATCTCATAGCCTGATGCCCCTTGCTCTGGAGCAGGGCTTGCTCATAGATGCACTACAGCTCCAACTCAAACTTTTCAGGGAAGCTTTTGCTGGCAAAACCATCGAGTTTTATAATTTTGGCATTCCGGAAAAGATAAAACATCCATGGATTTTTGATATTTATTTGGTTATAATCGAAGCGATACAAAATGCCATTAAGCACAGTAAATCAGAACTCATTTTTATTGAAACCTACGATTACGAAACAACTTTCAACTTTCAGATTGTTGACAATGGAGATGGTTTCGATTTTCAATCTGTTTCCAACGGATTTGGACTAACCCATACCAGGCAGATCATCGAAGGATACAATGGCTCCTATGCCATAGATACGGCCCCCGGCAAAGGGACGGTGGTGATGATTTCGATGCCGAAGTAGGGTAATTATCATCTCCCCCTTACTTTTTCCTCTTGGTGGATGCTCAATTTTGTGTGGCACCCAATGAAATGTTCTGAAAAATACTCAACATTGAGTATTTTTTTCGTCAGGTTAGTTCTGTAATTTTATGTTAGATTAAATGAATTTAATCTAAACATTAAACATAATCGAAGTAAACTGCAAATTCAAAATCTTCAAATCATGAAAAGAGAAAATACTTTGACGTTTATTATAATCATCCTCTATCTTTTTACACAGGATACATTTGCCCAAAAGATGGCTCTTCAGGAAAAACTGACGGGAAATGGCAGATCATTTTCGAAATCATCTAATCCTGTATTCGAAAATGAGGAGTTAAGCCATACAGAAAATCATAGTAATTACATGGCTTCAGAAGAACCAGAAAACCCGGTTTATCTCCTAGGTGATGCCACCACTGTAGGTTGGGATAACAATAATGCCCTCGAAATGGAGCATGTAGGAGATGGGGTATTCGAAATTGTGGCGGATATCGTGGAAGGACCCTACATTAAGTTTATTTCCGTTTTAGGACAATGGACTCCGCAGTGGGGAACCGATGAAACAGGTACCTCTTTGTCAGGACCTTTGGTATATCAGGCTTCAGATTCCGACCCGGACGTTGAGATTGCGATTCCGGCACCCCTGCCAGGGCAGTACCTTATCCAGGCGGATACTGTAAATCTTGTCTATAACATTACCCCATTATTCGATACTTTTACACTTACCTTCAATGTTAGCAATGAGGATGGAATAGCTGTTGATGACGCAACCATTATGCTCCATGGGAATACCATTTATGAACCCGGAGAGTATGTAATTGAAGGTCTTACAGAGGAAAATGTTTCCTACACAATTTGGAGAACGGGATATGCGAACCAATCAGGCTCCCTCCAAATTGAACAGAATACTGAGATTGCGATTACGCTTGCATCTTTACCTTCAGGCAATAGCAATGTTTACCTTCTTGGAGATGCCACTTCTGTGGGATGGAATAACGAGTCTGCTTTGCTTATGAATCATTTGGGTAATGGAATATTTGAAATTGTTACAGAGATCATCAATCAAGAAGGTTACATCAAGTTTATTTCCGTTCTTGGAGAATGGGCTCCGCAATGGGGCACAAATGAAACCGGTACATCAGTGTCGGGCCCTCTGGTTTATCGGCCAATTCCTGATGTTCCTGATCCGGTCAACATACCGGCACCAGTTCCCGGGACTTACAGAATAAGTGCCGATGTAATGAATCTCGAATATAGTATTGAACCGTTCACCCTTCACAAAATCACCTTTGTAGTTCTGGATGCAAACAATGATCCGATACCAGATGCACGGATTTTACTCAATGGACAGCCATATTCTGAAGGTGAATACGTTTTTGAGGGCATGGAACCAGGAAACTATTATTATACAGTTTGGAAAGATGGAATGACTTTCGCCCAAAACACCTTCGAGTTAAACAATGAAGACATCACAATTACCGAAGTATTACATGTAATTCCGGAAGAAGATTACAGGTTTTATCTGTTGGGTGATGCAACAAGCGCAGGATGGGACAACCAGGCAGGCATTGAAATGCAATCAATGGGTGAGGGAGTATTTCAGACAGATGTTG
Source organism: uncultured Bacteroidales bacterium (assembly GCA_964390665.1). GTDB lineage: Bacteria > Bacteroidota > Bacteroidia > Bacteroidales > UBA7960 > SKVR01. The sequence continues at coordinate 4,206 of CAYMLS010000125.1, forward strand.
AAATTGTTGAGGGTGACTACATCAAGTTTATATCAGTAGCTGGGCAATGGGAACCTCAATGGGGTACCGATGCAAACGGAACTTCATCTTCGGGGGAGCTTATTTATCAGCCTGATCCTTTTGTCCCCACACCAGAAGCTATTCCTGCTCCACCTCCAGGTCTCTACCAGATCACGGCAGATACCATTCAAAATACGTACTCTGTTACCCCATTATTCGATACTTTTACACTTACCTTCAATGTTAGCAATGAGGATGGAATAGCTGTTGATGACGCAACCATTATGCTCCATGGGAATACCATTTATGAACCCGGAGAGTATGTAATTGAAGGTCTTACAGAGGAAAATGTTTCCTACACAATTTGGAGAACGGGATATGCGAACCAATCAGGCTCCCTCCAAATTGAACAGAATACTGAGATTGCGATTACGCTTGCATCTTTACCTTCAGGCAATAGCAATGTTTACCTTCTTGGAGATGCCACTTCTGTGGGATGGAATAACGAGTCTGCTTTGCTTATGAATCATTTGGGTAATGGAATATTTGAAATTGTTACAGAGATCATCAATCAAGAAGGTTACATCAAGTTTATTTCCGTTCTTGGAGAATGGGCTCCGCAATGGGGCACAAATGAAACCGGTACATCAGTGTCGGGCCCTCTGGTTTATCGGCCAATTCCTGATGTTCCTGATCCGGTCAACATACCGGCACCAGTTCCCGGGACTTACAGAATAAGTGCCGATGTAATGAATCTCGAATATAGTATTGAACCGTTCACCCTTCACAAAATCACCTTTGTAGTTCTGGATGCAAACAATGATCCGATACCAGATGCACGGATTTTACTCAATGGACAGCCATATTCTGAAGGTGAATACGTTTTTGAGGGCATGGAACCAGGAAACTATTATTATACAGTTTGGAAAGATGGAATGACTTTCGCCCAAAACACCTTCGAGTTAAACAATGAAGACATCACAATTACCGAAGTATTACATGTAATTCCGGAAGAAGATTACAGGTTTTATCTGTTGGGTGATGCAACAAGCGCAGGATGGGACAACCAGGCAGGCATTGAAATGCAATCAATGGGTGAGGGAGTATTTCAGACAGATGTTGAAATTGTTGAGGGTGACTACATCAAGTTTATATCAGTAGCTGGGCAATGGGAACCTCAATGGGGTACCGATGCAAACGGAACTTCATCTTCGGGGGAGCTTATTTATCAGCCTGATCCTTTTGTCCCCACACCAGAAGCTATTCCTGCTCCACCTCCAGGTCTCTACCAGATCACGGCAGATACCATTCAAAATACGTACTCTGTTACTGAACTTACAACCGGAATATTACTGCACGCAAAGGAATTCGTTAATTTATATCCAAACCCGGCGAGAGATAAACTATACGTTGAATCATCCTCTTCCATGACATCTCTGGCAATACATGATATAAACGGGAAAGTAGTTTACGAAAAAGAAGTTCATGGTAAAAACACTGCGATTGCCATATCCGGACTAAGTCCGGGGGTGTATATTCTGCATATTTACAACCCAAAAGAGATAACTACAAAAAAAGTTGTTGTAGAAAGATAACTGGATTGGGAAACACCCCTGACAGTCAGGATTCATTATCAATCATCATTGAAATGGATGGCAGGATGATTCCTTGCAGCAAAGTGCTTTTGTTTGGTTCTCATACAGGAAATAAACATAATACCGAAAGTAATTAGTCTTTGCAAGAAAACGCCAAAATACTTCCTTATTCTCAGGGCATTTGCTGCCAATATCCTGTAATCATCCTCGTGTGTGTGAAGACAATCACGGAGGATGCATCTGTTTATTAGCAAATAACAGTACTGTTTATTAGCAAATGACAGTACTGTTTATTAGCAAATGACAGTACTGTTAATTAGTAATAAACAATATCAAATTATTAACAGATGAATCAGTCATCTCGTTAATTTTAACGAGACTTCTTAGGTTCATCTCGTTGGAAAAACGAGACGAAAGCCTTTTCTTTGACGATTTCTTATCAAAGACACAAAAAGCAGGAGTTTTCTTGCTGGCACCAGATAACCTGGCGACTTTGTGACATTGCAAGAGATGAACAACCTTGCGGAATTGAACTCCAAACTTCATACTCCAAATTCTCCCCCCCTGTCCAATTCCCATACACTGTTTAAAAATCAAACACCTTTATGTTTAATAATTAAACACCAACGAACGGGTATGTGTATTTTTATCTGGTTCTGTTAAATCGTAAACAACTAAATAAAAGGACACTATCACTTTCGGCATACGGATTGAAAACCAGTTTGGTGAAATCAAAAATAAATACCTTATTGATTAATTATTTCATTAAATCTAAATCGACTATGAAACGTTTCACATTGCCACGCGACCTGTATTTCGGCAGGGGTTCATTAGAACAGATTAAAAACCTTCACGGTAAAAAGGCTGTCATCGTTACTGGTGGTTCATCCATGCACAAAACCGGATTTTTAAAGAAAACAGAAGACTATCTGAAAGAAGCCGGATTTGAAACCATGATCATTGACGGTGTGGAGCCCGACCCATCGGTTGAAACAGTAATGGAAGGTGCTGCAAAAATGCTGAAGTTTGAGCCCGACTGGATTGTATCTATCGGTGGTGGTTCACCCATCGATGCTGCCAAAGCAATGTGGGTTTTCTATGAGCATCCTCAGCTTACCCTCGAAGACATTAAAAATCCTTTCACCATTCCTACACTGAGGAATAAGGCAAAATTTGCCGCTATCCCCTCAACCAGTGGTACTGCAACTGAGGTAACTGCTTTTTCTGTGGTAACCAATTACCAGGAAGGCATCAAATACCCTCTTGCCGACTATGAGATCACCCCCGACATTGCTATCCTCGATCCGGATATCGCTGATACAATGCCTCCCAAATTGGTGGCCCACACCGGTATGGATGCACTTACCCATGCTGTGGAAGCATACGTGGCAGTGAACAGAAGCGACTTCACCGATCCGCTGGCGCTGCATGCCATCAAAATGATCTTCGAGAATATGATCCCTGCCTACCAGGGCGATAAGGATGCGAAAGAAAACATGCACACTGCACAGTGTCTGGCAGGTATGGCATTCACCAACGCACTGCTGGGTATCACACACAGTATGGCGCATAAAACGGGTGCAATGTTCTCCATTCCTCACGGATGTGCCAATGCCATCTACCTCCCCTACGTAATTGATTTCAACAAAACGATGGTAGGAAACAGTTATGCTGAGATTGCACGTCACCTCGGATTGAAAGGTGAAACCAACGAGCAACTCATTGATTCATTCACCAATGAGATCATGAAAATGAACGAGCAAATGTCAATCTGCAAGTCTTTGAAAGAGTTTGGAATTGATGAAGCAGAATTCCTCGCCAAACTGGACATCATTGCCGAAAATGCGCATAAAGATGCCTGTACCGGCTGCAACCCCAGGGAAACCAACCCCGAAGACTTCAAGCAACTTTTTGAGTCTATCTTCTATGGTAAAAAAGTAACTTTCTGATGAATATCAGCTTATTTTGACTGGAAAGGCACCCCGCAAAGGTGCCTTTTTTATTGCTTAGTAAACTATGCCCACCAGCGTAAACCAAAAGTATAATAAACATGAAGTTAAGTGATCAGATGGGGAGAATGCAGGGTTTTACTCTTAGATGATGGATATGATTGAGATAGGATTAAAATTACCTGAGAAGAAAATAAAAAAAGTATTTTATCTTTGACAGTATGGCACTGAAACGCAAATACGACGATATCATTAAAAAATCGCAGGAGCGATCCAGGGCGTATGGTGTGGAGAAGGACAATATCACGCCCGGGCGGATACTCTCTCCACGGCAGGTAAAGTCAATGGTTGAAAAGCATAAAGACCTCATATCCATTGCACAGCCTTTTCTTGATGAACTTTACGAGATCGTGGAAGGCACCGGGTTCATCATCATCCTTACTGATAAAGAGGGTTGTATTCTGGATATCAAAGGGGATGAAAAAACTGTGAAGGCAGCCACTGATCTCGATATGGTGATAGGTGCTTACATGGATGAAAAAAGCGTGGGTACCAATGCCATGGGTACCGCCCTTAGCGAGGATGCGCCTATACAGGTTTCTGCAACAGAACACTTCATAACCGCCTACCATCGCTGGACCTGCTCTGCCGCTCCCATTCACGATGCTTCAGGCAAAATTATCGGAACCCTCAATCTTACTGCCTACAAGGACAAGGTGCATCCACATACGCTGGGCATGGTGATATCCATCGTGAAAGCCATCGAATTCTTCATCCAGAACAGAACAACACAGGAAAAACTGCTTGAGACCTACCAGTATGTTTTCACCATCATGAATACACTCTCCTTTGGTGTGATCGCCGTAAATCTGGATGGTAAAATACAATGGATCAACGACACAGCCTGCAACATCTTCAATATCAGGCGAACCATGCTGCTCAACAAACATATCAGCAATTACATCAAGGAGTGGAACTTCATTCTCAAAAAACTGAAAAACAAGGATAGGGTAATGGATGAAGAGGCAACCTTCCTGATGAACGAAAAAACGGGCAGCTACAGCCTGAATACCTTTCCCATCAAAACCCCCGACAACACACTGAGCGGATTTTTGATCACCTTTCGCGAGATGCAGAAGGTGCTGAGTATGGTGAACAAATACATGGGAATGCAGGCACGTTTTACCTTTAACGATATTATTGGTGACAGCGCCGTGATGCGCGAGTTGAAAGAGCATGCCCGGTCGGTGGCAAAAAGTCCGTCTACAGTACTTATCACGGGTGAGAGTGGCACTGGGAAGGAGTTGTTCGCGCAATCCATACATAACGAGAGCGACCGGGCAGACAACGGGTTTGTGGCGGTGAACTGCGGCGCCATCAGCGAAAGTCTTATTGAATCTGAACTCTTTGGATACGAGGAAGGCGCTTTTACAGGGGCCAAAAAGAAGGGGAAAAAGGGAAAATTTGAGCTGGCATCCTACGGTACCCTTTTTTTGGATGAGATTGGTGAGATGAACCCAGGCATGCAGGTGAAACTGCTGCGTGCCATTCAGGAGGGATGCATTGTGCGCGTGGGCGGCGAAGAGGAGATTACTGTGGATGTCAGATTCATTGCCGCCACCAACAAAGACCTTATGAAAGAGGTGGAAAAAGGTTCCTTCCGACTCGACCTTTACTACCGTCTGAACGTGATTCCTATCCATATACCGCCGCTAAGGGAAAGAAATGAAGACATCCCTCAGCTGCTGCGGTTCTTTCTGAACAGAAAAGCAAGCAAACTCAACAAGCCCGTTCCCAGGATACCTGACGACCTCTTGCAGAAACTGCAAAACTATGACTGGCTGGGCAACATCAGGGAATTAGAAAACTTCGTGGAGAAGTTCATCAATTTTGGGGAGCGTGAAACCTTTTCAAATCCTGCCTACTTTAAGGAATCCCATCCACCGGAAAATAAGCATTATTATCAGCAGGATAAGATTGTTTCACTGGAAGAGGCAGAAAAAAATGCCATTGAGAAGGCATTAAAACACTTTGATAATAACATTTCAAAGACAGCCGAAAAGCTTGGCATCACCCGCTCCACTCTTTACACAAAGATGAAAAAGTTTAACCTGACGGGGTAGGTGGTTTCATGGTTCCATGATCGCATTGTTACATTGTTGGTGCTTAACCTTCCCTGTTTCAAACGCAAAATACCACAAGCAAGAAGCAAGTCAGAAGGCGCAACATTCCCCCCTTATATGTCCTTATATTCCTTATAAGGTTCAGGAATTTGTGGTATGATGGTTTTACTTCATGAATTTCATCAAATTTGCGAAGTTAACTTCATGTTTTTCTTTAAAGAAACCGGGCAAGTAAGAAAGACATGAAAAAGAGTATTAACCGCAATGAGCGAGGAGAAGGAGGCGCTAGGGAGGCAAGGGAAGTCTTTTTATCTGTTAAAAAAGTTTACACCATACAAAGGAAGATTGATGAAATTATCTTGTTTCTCATAATTGCGTGGCGAAATACGGTATAACTTTTGGGGTTGGTATTTCTCCTTGTACGACAAAAGGCTTTGTTTTTTACGGCTCATCCCGCTTTTCACCTCCAATGGAAGTACCTTATTCTCTTTTTCAATCACAAAATCAACTTCTGCATCGCTTCGTGATGTCCAGTAATACAATTCCCGGTTATGCTTCATTACCAGCTGTGTAGTTACATAGTTTTCGGTAAAAGCACCGTTGTACTCCTTAAAAATAGCACCGGGATCCATAATGATTGATGGATGTATCTTAAGAAAGGCACCCAACAACCCTACATCCATCATATAAATTTTAAAAATCGATCCGTTGGCATATCCTGAAAGTGGGAGTTTAGGTGTGCTGATCTGGTTAACCTGGTAGATGAGACCTGCGCTTTTCAACCATTCAATGGCAAGTTGATATGTACTTGATCTTGCATTTGATTTAATCACGGTAAATTGAAATTTCTTGTTTTCCTTTGCAAGCTGCCAGGGAATGGACTCCCACACCTCTTTGTTTTTCAAGGCCAGGTTTTTATCAGCATATTTTGAGAAGTCGCGGGAGAATGCTTCAAGAATCTCCAATTGAACTTCGCGGGTTACCTCGATTTTTTCATGGGTAAGATATTCAGACACAACTTCAGGCATCCCACCTAAAAACATATAAATTTTCAAGTGGCGTAGCATCCTCTCATGCAAAATAGCTGGCATCTTTGACATTTTTCGAAAATCATCGTATTCGTTTAAGATAAGTGATTCTCCCACTGCTTCAAGGTATTCCACCAAAGATAGTGGATACATGTACATGAAGTTTACTTTTCCTACCGGAAAGCTTATGTTCTTTCCAATACTTACTCCTAATAGGGAACCCGCTGCAATTATGTGAAAGTCAGGCGCCATCTCATAAAAGTATTTAAGGCTTTTCAGCGCATTTTCTGATACCTGTACTTCATCAAAAAAAATAAGTGTATTTTCAGATGTTATCTTGCGCCCCAGAAATAAACTTATGTTCTGAATGATGATATCAGGGTCGAGCAAATCCTCAAACAGCGTGCTAAGTTGGGGGTTTTGTTCAAAATTAAGGTATACCAGATGGTTGTATTCCTTTTCCCCGAATTCTTTTACCAGGAATGTTTTGCCCACCTGTCTTGCTCCTTGCAGAAGCAAGGGTTTGCGACGCGGGCTGTTTTTCCAATTCAATAAATCCGAATATAACTTTCTCTTTATCATTTTACCAGGTTTCAAATCAACGTTATTCTCCAAATTTTTGCTACAAATTTATTCATAACCTCCCATATATTGCATAATTTATTAAATTTACCTCCAATAAATTGCATAAAAACAAAATTTAACCTCCTGAAAATTGCTTTACCTGATATTTTCGGACTCCCACTCCCAAATTATCAGATATTTTCGGAATTACACTCCGAAATTATCGGGAATTTATTATATCTTTACCTCAAAAAAATGTATATACCCAGGAACATTGAGAAAAAGATTAACAAGCATCTTTCCAGAAAGGAGTACACTATTATAACAGGTGCGCGCCAAACAGGCAAGACTACCATTCTCAGAAAGTTGTTCGAAGATCAAAAAAGACAAAGTGAAAAGGTATTTTTTATCTCATTGGAGAACCTTCAGATAATGAGTGAACTGAATGCTAACGTTGAAAATGTTTTCAAATATGCCATTCGTCCCACCGATCCATATCATGATTCCGTTGATAGTGAAAGGGTATTTATTTTCATCGATGAAATTCAATATCTGAATAATCCATCCAATTTCCTTAAATACCTGTATGACAAGTATCAAAATAGTCTTAAGATCGTAGCTACCGGCAGCAGTGCTTTTTATATCGATTCCTCATTTGATGATTCCCTTGCTGGCAGAAAGCGTATTTTTTATATAAAAACATTATCCTTTGATGAATATCTTATCTTTAAAGGCAGAGATGACCTTTTTAAAGAACTGACCCTGATCCGCGACAATAAAGAGTATATTTCTGTAAAGAAAGATGAAATCATAGGGATATTCAATGAATTTTTGGTTTTTGGCGGATACCCGGCTGTAGCACTTGAAAAAGATTACCAGGAAAAGAGAGAGTTGCTTAAAGATTTAAGAAACTCTTTTTTAAAGCGGGATATTGATGAATCGGGCATACACAATACAGATTCATTCCTGAAACTTTTTGTTTTACTTGCATCACAAACAGGCAATCTTGTGAACAAGAATGAACTGGCCAACACAATCGGTATGGATCAAAAAACCATCGACCACTATCTTATTGTGCTTCAGAAGTGTTTCCACATCAGTCTGGTAAAACCTTTTTCAACCAACAAAAGAAAAGAACTTACCAAAATGCCCAAAGTTTTCCTGAATGATAACGGACTGAGGAACTCACTGTTAGACAGGTTTAACAACTTTACCGACCGGGATGATAATGGAGACCTCCTGGAGAATTATATTTTTAAAAGACTGACCGAATTATACGATACGGAGTATATCAGATACTGGCGAACAGCAGACAAAAAGGAGGTGGATTTTGTAGTATCCTCCGATTTTACATCCGGTAAAGCTTATGAAGTAAAAATGGATGCCCGGTTAAAAAAATCATCAGGATTTTATTTGTTTCAGGAAATTTACCCAGGTATTGACACCCATCTTATAACCTACCACGACAGGGATAATGCTATTCAGGTATTAAAGGTGTGATGCTTTATATTGTTTCACAATTCACCTCGCTACTTCGTGAGATTCCTCATTCTTCATTCTTCATTCTTCATTCCTCATTCTTCATTCCTCAACCACCGGGGAAGCGGAATTGCAAATTCCGCTTAGCCTGGGCAGCATGGTCCGAAGCTAAGCGGAATTTGCAATTCCGCCTGGAATACGTTGAATTTGTAATTCAAAAAAATGAATGACAAGGCTTGTTTGTAATGGGTACAAACCTTTTGAAAAGGTGTAATAAAT
>CAYMLS010000126.1:0-13200 GCA_964390665.1 uncultured Bacteroidales bacterium
GTCCGACATCTTTTTCATGGCCGTATCCGATAAGGTTAATTTGGGTTGCCCTTTCTCCTGTTTGAAAATATTCAAAAAATGATGGGTAAGGAGGGGAATGTCTTCTTTCCTTTCTCTCAGAGGGGGTAGGGTAATGATAAAAGTGCCGAGCCGGTGAAAAAGATCGGGTCTGAAATTTTTTCCATTGGTAAGTTCTTCGAGAGGTTTATTGGTGGCAGCAATAAACCTGATATCAAATGCTTTGGGTTTTTGGGTGCCGATCTTCACGTAAGTTCTGTCTTCGAGCACTCTGAGGAGTTTTACCTGCAGTTGCATGTCCATGTCGCCGATCTCATCAAAAAAGAGCGATCCGCCATTGGCAGTTTCAAACCACCCTGCTTTATCCTGATTAGCACCGGTGAAACTACCTTTTTTATACCCAAAGAATTCGCTTTCGAAGAGCGATTCGGGGACAGCCGACATGTTTACTGCTGCGAAGAATTCGTTTTTCCGGTTGCTGTTGTTGTGTATGCCTCTGGCGATCAGTTCTTTTCCGGTACCGCTTTCACCAATAATCAGAACAGATGTGTCGGGCGTTTGTGCCACCATCTCCATTTGTTCTGTTACCTGTTTCATCATGGGGTTTTGCCCGATGATTTTATTTCCCAAATGCTCTCCCAGCTGTTTGTTCAGGTATTTGTTTTTGTTATTTGTTTTTTGGAGTTGGTCTTTTATATGGGCATATTTTTGTGTTCTTTCTATTGCCATCCAAATATTTTGAGGCGACAATGGTTTTTGCAGAAAATCGGTAACACCTAAGCGCATGGCTTCTATCACGGTATCCATTTGCGCTTCGGAGCTGATCATGATCATTTCAGTGTCCGGGTTTTGATTCTTTATGGTATGAAGCAACTCAATACCATTCATTTCGGGTAATCTGAAATCGCAAACCGCAATGTCAATATTTTGCCGTTTCATGATGGCCAGCGCTTCTGAGGGTGAAGCAGCTATATGCACATTGAGTTTCTTCCCCAGCACCGATCTCAAAAGATTGCGGATCACCGGGTCGTCATCAATAATCAATACTTTTACATTTTGTGTACTCATACGTTGACGGTTTGCGTTTCTTTTGCCGGTAGTGAGATAGTGATCGTGGTTCCCTCACCGGGAGTACTTTCTGCTTTCAGTTTTCCGTTGTTCTTTTTCACAAAATCTTTTACCAGTATAATTCCCAGTCCGGTACCTTTTTCGTTGTTTGTGCCCATGGTAGATACCACATCTCCGGTTTCAAAGAGTTTTCTGCGAACCTCCTCTTTGATGCCTATTCCGTTGTCTTTTACTATAACATCAATTGTGTCATCACTTGTTTTATATGCACTCACCACGATTCTGCCACCAGCATTTGTAAACTTGATGGAATTGTTGATCAGGTTTCTTAAAACGGTGTGTATACTAACTTCATCAAACCATCCCGTGAGGTTTTTATCCATGTCAGAGACAAGTTCAATTTGTTTTTGTGAGGCATTGGCATTGAGTAATAAAAAACACTCTGAAACGATGCTGTGTAAATTGTTTGCAGCAGGGAAAAACTGGTTGTTTTCACTTTGAAATTTTGTCCATTCCAATAGATTCTCAATGAGCGATTTGGTTTCTTTGGTTGATGTTTCCAGATCTTTCATGATGGAGGAGAAATGTTCGCTTTGCGTATCAAACAAGCCATCGTTGATCATATTAAAGGTGAAAATAATGGAATTGAGAGGCGACTTAATATCGTGAGCAATAATGGAATAGAGCTTGTCGCGTGTGTTGTTCATTTCAATGATCTTCTTTTTCGCCTTAGCCAGGTCCACATGGTTTTTGATTCTGACCAGCAGTTCGTCGCGGTTAAAAGGTTTTGTGATGTAATCCACCCCGCCGGCTTCAAATCCTTCGATGATATCTTCGGTTTGGTTTTTTGCCGTAAGAAATATGACGGGAATATCTGCTGTTTTGGGGTTTGCCTTAATAATTTTGCATGTTTCCAATCCGTCCATTTCGGGCATCATGATATCGAGTAAGATCAGATCGGTTTCGATTTTTTCGAGTAGTTCGATTGTTTTTTCCCCACTCGTAGCCAAAGCCAGGTTGTAATTTCTGTCTTTGAGAAAACTACTTACCACCCTCAGGTTTTGATGATTGTCGTCAACAATAAGAATAGTGATCTTGGCATTCATAGAATTTAGTTTTTCAGGTTGATTAAAATTTTTACGAGAGAAGGAAATTCTTCCAGGGTTGATTTGATTTTATCCAGATCGATGAGTTCCACTTCGTTGATTAATTTTTGGGCATAATCTTCCCAAAAGGTCAGTTGATATTTTTGCGCAAAATCTTTGACTTCACCGGCAAACTCTTCAATGCTGAAAAGGATGAGGGTGTCATTGATCTGCTCCCATTTGGGCATGAGTATTTCATTGCTTTCTTCAATGGCTTTTGCAAGCATTTCGGGTTCTATGTGTATATTCCCCGGGTCAAATCCGTTACTTTTTTCTGTTTTATTGGGCGTTTTGTCCGAAATTTTATGTTTAAGGTGTTTGCTAATTTCAAAGTAGAGATCATTTCTTTTCACCGGTTTAAATAGTACGCCGGCAAATAACCCCGAGTTGTCGATCTTGTCGGAACTGAAAACCGATGCTGTATAAGCAATAATGGGTATATGTTTTTTATCGGGTTTGTTTTTGATCATTTGTGCCAGTTCATATCCGTCGATACCGGGCATACGCATATCCATAAGAATAAGGTCAGGAGAGCTGTGGTTGATCACTTCCAGTCCCATTTCACCGTTATCGGCGGTAGATATATCAAGGTTGGAACCGGAGAGCAGATTCTCTACCGATTCAATATTTGTTCTTACATCATCTACAATAAGCAATGTTGCAGGTTCAAAAACGATATTTTTGATTTCGGGGATCTGATCATTTTTTTGCCTGAAAAGGGCCATGTTTCTTTCTACCTCAGGAATGATGATGGTAAAGTTGGAGCCCTGTCCGAAAGTGCTTTCAACCTTTATCTGCCCTTTCATTTTCTCCACCAATCTTTTGGTGATGGTTAGCCCCAGTCCGGTTCCACCAAACTGGCGGTTTGTTTTCCCGGATTGTTGTTTGAAAACTTCAAAAATTTTCTCCTGGTCTTCTTCCGGAATTCCGATACCGGTATCCATGATATCAATTTTTAAATTTCCAAGGCTATCGTTCGTGTCAACATATTGGGTTTTAATTGTAATGTGCCCTTTATGGGTGAATTTAATGGCGTTTCCAACCATGTTAAACAATATCTGCTTGATCCTGATTTCATCGATTTTAATGGCAGGCGGGAAGTTTTTGTCAATGATAATGTTTATTTCCAATCCTTTGCCATCGGCTTTGTTTTGGAACAGCATTTTGATTTCCTGTAAAATGTTGGGAAAATCCACAGGAGAAGGTGAAAGTTCAAGTTTACCCGCTTCAATTTTAGAGAGGTCGAGAATATCGTTGATCAGTGAAAGCAGCAGGTTGCCGCTGCTGAGTACTGATTTCACCATTTTTTTGAGGTTTTCCTGCTCGAGTTTGTGATACAATGCTTCGCTAAACCCGAGAATGGCATTCATGGGTGTACGGATCTCGTGGCTCATGTTGGCCAAAAATTCAGATTTGGCCTGATTGGCAGCTTCTGCCTGTTCTTTCGCTTCTCTGAGTTTTTTGTCAGAGGCAATTCTTTCTCTCACATTCACAAGCATCTGGGCAAAAATCAGAAGCATTGTTATTTCCTTCAGGCTGTACTGGTGATGTTTTTTCACCGAATCAAATCCTACAAAACCCACCAATATACCTTTGCTGATCATGGGCAAAGTGATGATGCTTTTAACGCCTTGCGGTTCGAGAATGGATTTTACACCATAAGGTCCGTCGTCAGGCAACGAAGAAACATCCTGAATGTAGAGTGATTCTCCTTTTTTGTGTTTGTTTACCCACTGGGGGATGTATTCCAGGGGGACATCCTGGAGGTTTTGGATCTCCGGGGTTATGCCTTCTTCGCACCATTCATATGTATTGGAAGTGGTGTTTTTATCAAAATCGTAATCGAAAATGTATGCTCTGTCGGCACCCACAAATTGGCCCAGGTCGCGCAAGGAATAGTTGATGGCATCCTTTACTTTGTCCAGTTCTATATTGATGTATGTAGAGGATATGCTGATGATGATATCCTGCATATTGATTTGCTGGCGGATGGTCTCCTCCTGGTTTTTTTTGTCGGTAATATCGTTGATCACCCCGTCGATGCGTACAGGCAGTCCTTTGTCATCGATAATTAAATGATGATCGTTACTTATCCATTTTGTTTTTCCCTGGGCAGTTATGATCTTGTATTCAAGTTTATTTTCCTCGTTGTGAGGCAGCATTTCGATGGCCTGTTTGTAGTATCTTTCGTAATGAGGATGAACCAGATCGAAAAGCAGATCTTCTTTATTGATAAACTCCTCAGGGGTATATCCTGTAAGGTTATAAACAGAGGGGCTGATAAAAAGAGTTTTCATGTCGGGCCACGATGCCGACCAAACCACATCCTTCATATTGTTAAGGATACTGGTAAGTTGTTTTTCCTTTCCTATGATCTCAGATTCATATCTCTTTTTTTCGGTAATATCAGTAGCCACTCCCGTGTGTCTGATGATTTTGCCCTTTTTGTCTTTGATGGGAAAATGGCGTGCAAAAACCCATTTTATTTTGTTATCAGGGGTTACGATCCTGTACTCGAGTTCAAATTCTTTTTTTGACTGGTATTTCCGAAACCCTTTCAGAACCATCTCTTTGTCAGGTTGGTAAATGCTTTCTAAAAAGGCGTGGGAATTATGGTATAAGCTGTCACATGATCTTTCCCAGACTTTTTCGTAGGCTGGGTTTATGTAAAGTATTTTGTCATTTTCTTTGTTTCTGAGCCATACCACTTCATTCATATTTTCTGTGATCTGTCGCAGTTTGTTTTCACTTTCTTCAAGGTCTGATTTTGCTTTTTTGCGTTCAGAAATATCCCTTGATTGTCCGATCACAAATCCTTCATCTTTAATTCTGACATATTTGGCAGTTGTTTCCAGCGGGATGGTTTCCCCGGTTAAGGCATTCACCTTATCTCTTTCAAAAGAAATAAAATCAACTTTTTTTAACTCATTGATTCTTTTCTTCCATTTTTTTGCATCCGGATAGGCTTCGTCGTAATCCCATAAGAATATCTCGTCACCCGGTTTTACTTCCACCCCTAAAAGAAGCGATGCTTTTTTATTGCAGTAAATGAGTTTTCCGTTTTCGGTTAAGATCTGAACAGCATCAGAGGTATGATCAATCAATGTTTTGAAAATACTTAGTTGCTCTTCCATGGCTTTTTGTTCGGTGATATCCAGGCTGATACCTACCAGTCCTTCAATATCGCCCTTGTGATTGAAAAGGGGTATTTTTGATATGAGTGCCCACTGATGATGCCCGATGGAGGTTATTTTGTTGATGATGCTTTTTTTCTTTTTGATCACCAGGTTATCTTCCTTTTCGGCATTTTTGGCATAGGCAGGCATGAGAAGTTCATCGTCAGATCTTCCAATGATCTCTGCTTCATTTTTGGCACCGAGGTGTTTTACTTCCTGTTTGTTGGCAAGTGTTTTTCTTAGTTTTTTATCTTTAGAGTAAATGTTTACCGGTAAATTGTCGATGATGGTGCGCAACAGTTTTCTTTCGTTGAGCAATCTGTTCTCAATTTCCTTTCTTTTCTGGTTTTCAACCGCCTGAATGAGGATGCGTCCAAGGTGACTGGCAATGGCTTTCAATTCATTTTTCAGCAGCAGGTCGAGCGGTTTGTTTTTGCCCATGATCAAAAATCCATAATGCGCTATTTTGTAAGCATACATGTAATTTTCCTTTTCCTGCTTTTCATAGAGTCCAAAATCGTTTTTGCCGGAAGCATTTGAGATTTCATTTTTGAAGGATTTCCAGTTTTCATTTCTCTGAAAAGCAAAAGGGAGAATAAGTTTCTCTTGTAATTCAAGATGGGAATTTTGTAACACCCCTATCATGAAACAGTTTAGTTTTCGCAGAAAAACCGGCAGACACTCCCTGAGGATCTCCTCTTCGGGTGCATTGGTTTTGATGCTGAAAACCAGTTCGAGTAATATCTCCGTTTTGATGTTGCACTTTTCTGTTACCATGTTGCGATCGCTATCGTTTTGTTAAAAATTTCAAGGAAAGACCGGCCATTATTGGCGATCTCACCAATGGTCAGGGCACCATTGACAGGGATATTTTCATGTTTTACAATATCAATTTCTTTCTGGAAATCGTCCATCATAAACAATACCCTTGAGATGCAATCTATCAGGAAAATGCTCTCCGGGGCATTTCCACTATTTGCAGCACCCTGTTTTGCTTTTTTTGCTGCATGGAGCAATGAGTTCATATTGCCATGCATAATATGGATGTATTCGCCCTGATTGATGCGGTCTACGATATGTAATGTGTTTTCTTCCACCTTGATGGGGTCTCTGATGATCAGTTCATCATCCAGTTTGATCAATCCCAGGGGGTATGATTTTGCCAGGTCGAAGAAACTATCTTTGTGCAAGGGTTTACCCGAATGTTTTTCGACAATATTTTTATAAATATCGAAAGCAGGTTCCCAGTTGATGCCTTTTATTTGATTATCCCATGCATCTGTCACTTTGAGAGGTTCACTTATTGGAGACCATCCGTGTGCTGCATCAACAGAAACAGGATGATCGGTTAAGGCAATGGCGCAGGCATTTTGGTGGATGCCCTGGTTGTCAATAATGCATTCGGATGGTTGAAAGCTCAAAGACCCGGCACCTCCACCCAGGTAGGTTACGGTTAAACCAAAGTAGTTATACAGGTTTTCAATGATATCGGTTTTATTGCCTGCAAGCACATCGGTAAAAACAAACAGATGTTTGCCTGTATTTCCGGCATAATGTTCATCCAGATATTCCAGGTAATTGTCTTTTACAATGTTCTGACTGATCAGCAGCGGTTTCATCAGAAATGGCAATGGTATCATGAGAACACCTTCCAACATTCGTTTTCCATCTACCACCAGTTCGGGAAACACCCCTCCAATGATGGGTTTGATAACTCGTTTCAGCAAGGGATTCAAATCATTCTTTCCGATGCGATTTTTGTCAGCCATCAGTATCAAGGCCGATTGAACTGATTTGTCGTTGTTCAACTGGTCGATATGGCGGGTGAGCTCGCGAATGTTTTTACTGTAATAATGCACTTTTATGAAGTTTGGTTAATGCCAGACATTTTTATTCGTAATATGCGTGAAAGTGATGATCTGCTGATGACACTTTTTCCTGAACAGACAGGGATGGGATTCTTTGGTTTTTATTTTCAGATATTTCAGATATTTCAGGACATGATTTTTTATGCCTTCTTATCAGGTCTTGAGAATCATCCAGCGATCTTATGCACTTTTACGTTATAATCTGATGCAATGTACAATCTTCTGCAAGTAAAAACATCAGTGTTTTTATGTAAAAAACACCTGTTTTTCATAGTTGCACCTAAAGTGGGTTACAATTCGCGAAAAAATATGGGGGTTTCTTTATTTTATGGCAATTATTTTTGTGCTACCATGGGAGGATTATTTTTTTGATGTTCGTTTGATTTCTGGGTGTTGCCTTGATGATCTATGCCTTTTCAGGTAATGGTGGATGTGTTTTAGTTTGTTGAAATAAAGTGGTTTATGGTTTTCTTCCGGCAGGGAGTAAGGTCTGATGGCCAGGGTCTCCTTTTCTTTTTAGCATTGTTTTTACCGTTTAAAAACCGATGTTTTTAAGGATGTTTTTCAGCACGTTGGCAGAATGAATAAACTGCTCTTTTTCTTTTTCGCTCAGTTCAATTTTCAAAAACTTATCAACACCCTTTCGTGTAACATGCGAGGGAATGCTGATGCAAACATCATGAATCCCATAAAAATCATTGATGAGCGTAGAAACGGGTAAAATAGAGTTTTCGTTTCGAAGGATGGAACGGGATATTTTCTGAATGGACAGGGCGATTGAGTAATTGGTGGCGCCTTTCGCTTCAATGATCTGCCGTCCAGCATTTTTCACACTTTGAAATATCTGCTCCAGATCATGTTGAATGTTGGGCATACCTGCATATTCTCTTCCGTATTTTTCAATAGGCATTCCACCGATCTGTGCATTGCTCCATACCGGCAGTTCGGTATCTCCATGTTCACCAATGATGTATGCATGTACGTTTCCGGTATCTACTTTATAATATTCGCTGATGGTATATTTTAATCTTGCTGTATCCAGCACCGTGCCCGACCCAATGATCTGTCCGGCAGGTAAACCGGATATTTTTAAACTCACATAGGTGAGGATATCAACAGGGTTGGTGACAACAATGTATACTGCAGATGGAGCATACCGGGTAATTTGGGGAATGATGGATTTGAATATATCCACATTGTTCTGCGCCAGGTCGGTGCGACTTTGCCCGGGTTTACGGTTTGCCCCGGCGGTGATCACCACGATATCAGAATTCTCGCAATCCTGGAATTCGCCGCTTCGGATCGTGATCGGAGAAAGAAAACTTAACCCATGATTCAGATCCATGGCAATACCTTTGGCAAGTTTATGATTTTTATCTATGAGCACTACTTCTCTTGCCAGTCCGCCGATCATAAGCGTGTAAGCATAGGTGCTTCCCACATTACCGGCACCGATGATGGATATTTTAGGTTTTAAATGACTCATTATTTTTCGTGATTGGTTTCAGTGGTTTTTAATTCTGTTCTGATATTTTGAAAAACATAGACAAACTGTTTGTTGGATGTTTACTACAAAAATCGAAATAAAAAACAGCATCCTTTTGCAAAAACATGCTGTGTATGCAAATCCTGCACAAATAGTAAAATTACGAAAAGTTATGGAAAAACATCCGTTGAATACGCTATCAATCTTAACCTCAACCTCAACCTTAACCTTAACCTCAACCTCAACCTCAACCTCAACCTCAACCTAAGACTTTATCCTTATTTCCAACTATTGCCCGATCTGATAGCAAAATCTTCCATATCAGCGCTTTGGGCAAAGGTGTTTATCCAATATTCAGGGATGCTTTTAACCCTCGATTTGTGATGGCGTGCGGGACTGAATTGGCGAAGAATCAAAAAATTAATAAATTACTACTTTGCCTGTCATCCGGTTTTTTTGGAGTACATGAAGATGGTATACCCCTGGTGGTAATCCGCTGGTATCGATAGTGGGTTTATCCATGAAACCTGAAAGAATTACTTTTCCATTCATGTCGGTCAGTCTGTATTCTGTACCTGCTTTTATGTTTTTGTAACCTTTGATGGTAATATTTGATTGGGATGGATTGGGGTAAATGATCAACGTATTGCTGTTTTGCAGAAATTCTGCAGAGGTGTCATCATCGCCGGGGTCGAAGTAGGTTTCAAAAACCGGAAGATCGCCCGAATAATCCACTACATAATAATTGCCAATGCTGTCATTGAGTTCGAGTACTCCGTTTTTGAGTTTAAAATTCGGACCTTCGTAAACTGCCCATTCGGTTTCAAGATCGGTTTCTATGCCATTCACCCGGAATTTTGCTATGTTTCCATATCCTGCTCCCTCTGGCCACTGAGGTTGCACAAAAGGAGGTGAGCGGTGTATAACATGCGCCTCCAAAGGGCCGTAACCCCAATCGTAAATGGGTTCGGAGAAGGTTCCCTCTTCCTGGTACCAGACTTCCAGGGTATCTCCGTAAAAGCTGTTGTAGGTAAAGTGATCATTTTCCAGGTCTTTGATGATGGATGTATGATCGGTTACTGCATTGCGAAATTGAATAAAACCTGAGAATTCAGATTTGTCAAAAACTTCCAACACGATACCCGTAAGATTGCCATTGGGAGCATTGTCTTTGGTAAGCATAAAGTCACCCTCATCGTTGAGCGGTTGTGCTTCATTTAGATGCAGGTATCTCACGGTCAGGTATATTTTTTCCAATTCAATGATCCTGATATCGTCAATGGGCAATGAGGTAAGTTCTCCATGGTTGGAAACAGTTAAAACGGATTGATTTTCAGGTGCTTGTCCTTCCTGGAAGTGCACAGGGTTGTTTTTGTCGGAATCATTGGGAAAACGCTGGTAAAAATCGCTGCTCCACTGGTTTTTCCATTGAGAGAAAATACTTTGCACTTCATTGTAGATGGTGTTGTGGTTTATTGGTTTTTTGGTCATGTGTACCAAAATATTTTTGTGATGTGCAAACTGTTCGTATGGTTTTTTAAAGAGTTGGGTTTTTTTGTATCCACCCCATTCCAAACCACCGGCCGCATACTGGGCATCTTTATCCGTTCCAGGTTCAACACGAGCGGCAAGTTTCCAGCTCACGATCTGCCAGTCTCCACCACCCCAACCACCAAAAGGAGTATAGGCGGCACCCAGCGAAAAGTTTTTATCCAGATAGAGTGTTTGCTTTATGAGAGATGGGTCTTCATACAGATATCCGGGTTTACTGTTGTAATACATGGCAGGCAGGGTCAGTTCCTTTTTTGCCAGTTGCACAGCAATAGAAGGTGGCCGGTACGTGCTTGTTGCGGCATGAACCGTTTGCAGGGATTTTGCCGGGATGAAATTATCTTTGTTCATCTCTTTGGAAGCATCACCAAACCAAAGCCATGCGAATATATCCGTTTCGGTGTTCAGACTTTTCACAGCGCTACCGCCTCTCATTTCGGGTCCGCCGTTGATGCCCTGCTGATAATGTAGCGCCAGTTCGCCCGCATAATAATCAAGCACTGCATGTGCCGCTGTCCTCACTTCAGGGTCAGCGGCAAAGTCGTAAACCAGTAACCACCCAATGATGTTGTATGCCCCGTAGGTTGAAGAGTTCCATTCGGCAACACCGGTTTGATAAATGGTTTTGGAGGTATTCATGATCCATGTTTTCATGCTGTCGAGCATGGCTTGTGCCTGGGGAAAAACCTCGGTGTAACCGCTGTCAACAGCCAGTTGGGCATACAGGTATCCCGGCAGACGCGACATGCCGATATGATTCTCGGTACCTTCCCCGGTAAAAGCATTATAACTATCGGTTCTGTTAAACACCATGCTCAGGTAGTCCTGGAGATGGCCACCCTGGCTGTTTTTCCAGAAATTCTTTTCAAACGGATATTGGTAGATCAGTCTTGGCAGCCCTGCCAGGTTGAAATGAAAAGTAGGGCAGTTGTGCATTTCATTTTCGAAGGTATTTTTTACTTTTTCTGTTTCGGGATTATCCAGCGCGGTTGAGCCGTCTTTTTCGAAATGAGCGATCATCCAGGGGTAAACATACTTCCCGTAGTCAGATAAACTGCCAGATCCGCTGCAGCCGCCAAAGCCAGAGGGGCGGTATTCGTTGTCATTTTCAATCCATCCGTAGTCGTAAACTACATCCGTTATAAAGTCTGCCCGGGTTTGAAATTCGTCTTCGTACTGTGCAAAGATCATCAAGGGTGCCAGGATAAGAGGCAAGAGGGTCAGTTTGTTCATCTGTTCAGGTTTTTTAGTTTAATGATATTCAGGGTTATATACTTTTTTTTAAAAGATCATCTTGTCAGCGCTGTGTGCTCTGAATGTTGTTGCTGGCAATAAATTTCCACGATGCTTTCCGGGGCAGTTTTTTTGCCTTACAGCAAGTCGGTATCAGGATACAACAAAGTAAAATCAGGAGTGAACCGCACCAGAAAACCAAATGTCTTTGGCTACAGCAAAATAACTTTTTCAACATTATGATCGTCGGGAGCGAAAGAAATGTGCTTTTTTATGCCGCCAACAGTCACCTGATAATCGCCATAAAACGCCCTGAAGGTCACCTTGCCGTTTTTATCACTGTGTTTTGCCTCTTTTGTGGTCCACTCTTTTCTGATCAGTTGATAAAGCGTATCATACATAAATGTTTTGTTTCCTTCCCCATCAAAAAACGGATTTCCCCAGTAGGTTAAATGCTGCACTGCGGGGTGCCCGAAAGCGACCGTGTAAAAATCAGAAAGGTATTGGCTCAGCATCAGGTCTTTTTCTTCTTTGCTGAGATGGTCTGTATTGACAGGACAATCTTTCATTCTTGCCCAGAACTCAGTGATGTGAAGGGGTAAGTCACCTTGTGCCAGCTCATTGTATGCCGTTACAATTTCATCGGGTTCATACCAGGTGCCCACATGCGACTGACAACCTATGGCATCAGGCAAACTGTCTCTTTCCCTTAATGCCTCGATCAGTTGCAGGTATCTTTTGCGCTGCGGGGCAACAGGCTGCAGGTCATTAAAATCTTTTATCAATCCGTAATCGTTGATGATCCTGAGCGGTTTGGGGTTTGTTTCCTGTACCCATTGCAACGAGCGTGCAACATAATCAGCAATATCGTCGATGGGTTCGAGGTGGGGCCAGTGGCGGTTATCAATATTTTTCATGGCCGGTTCCCACAGCATTTCATTCACAACATCCCAATTGTGTATATGGTCGCCTCCCTGCTCCACCAGGTCTTTTACATGCGACTCCCATATCTTAACCCTTTGGGTATGGTCATATTTTCTCAACCAGTCAGGTATTGCTTTGGGTATGGTCCAAACCGCCGGATGCCCTTTTACACGCAAACCGTTTTCCGCGCCCGTATGCACTTCCTCCAAAAAAGTATCCAGAATTCTTTTTCCTTCTTCCTTTTCGATGGGTTGATGCCATCCTTCATCCCAATAACACTTGGCGGTAGTGGCATTAAAGAGCGAACGGAAATCTTTGCTAAACTGTTGATAACGATCCGGATCCTGAAATCTCCCTTTTTTGATCGACAAAGAGCAACCCCAGTCAAAAAAGTGCTCTTTCATGTCAACAGACACTTCCGGCTGATTTTCGGGGGAACTCATATTTTGAAGTTGAATAACCAGGTTTCCTTTGCGGTGCTTTTCAATATTTTCCTTTGCTTCCTTCAGAACCGTTTCCCTGGGGCGAAGATCTTTGTTGTTTTTTCCGTAAACATTGATCGTTCTCCATTCTTCCCCTTCCACAGCAGGTTGCTGATGAGCCAGGCTGCTGGCCACCCATGAGGTACTACCCAAAGAAGTAAGGAAAACAGCACTGTTTTTAATGAATTTTCTTCTTTTCATCTGTTTATAATTTTATTAATTCGGTCAGATGGAGCTCGCCAGCAATCT
>CAYMLS010000127.1:0-13152 GCA_964390665.1 uncultured Bacteroidales bacterium
ATATTCATGCCGCTTGCGTAAAATATGGCACCGGAGATGACGGATTCGTGAACTACGTGAAAGGTGCCAATGTAGCTGGTTTTATAAAGGTTGCCGACGCTATGATCGATCAGGGTGTTATCTAGTCTTTGCAGGAAAATGCCAATTGCTGCATTGGGCTCGCCTTCAAAACAGTCGATTACGGAAAGTAAACTCCGGTTCTTCAGTCATCGCCCGCCTTGCACCTGACGCTTTCTTTATTCTTTATAAAGCATCTCTGAAATTGGACAAATTTCAGCGCCTCTGTTCTTTGATCAGGGGCGCTTTTTTGATGATCAAAAGAGATGATCTCAAATTTTTTCACCTGACTTGCTGATGAATACTACCTATGTCATCCGAAAACATCTGCATAAAATAAACCGGATACCAACACAATTATTTCCCAAAAGAGGAGTTCAACAAAATTGTCCGTCGCACACAACTTTATCCCGGATGATATCATCTATGATGTGTTTCCAATGCATAATCACGGTTCGGTTCATCGAATTTTGTATTTGATATGCCGAATATTTTCTGTTCATCTGAACTCTTCAAAAACTGACAATCCTGTTTCTATTCAAACATAATTTGTTTACCTTTGGCAATGGTAAATTTTTGTAGAAATTACCTTTTGGTTCAATTTATGAATTCCTGTTGCTTATTATCCGGAATATTTGTTTTGAATAATTTTTGATGCCTTTCACTGTTTTTGAAAAAGTTACATATTGATTATTTTCTGTGCTTTTTCTCCAATCACAAACATATTGGGTTCATTGCTTTTTTTTTCAGGAGATACTGTTTCCTTTGGTGATGAAGTCAGATCATTTGTGTGCATGAAGATCAATACCCAGAATCAAACAGCCCGGCAATTGATTGCATGGAGCACAAATTCATAAAACGACCAGTCCTGAATTACTAATCCTTTAAAAAAGATATTTATGAAGTGGACAATTAACTACCACAATTCCGCACCCATAACGGGTAAACGCAGACGCGATGTGATTCGTTACATCAACATGAAACTCGCATCAATGGGGCAACCCATTTTTGAGGGCAGTGCTCATGCCAAAGATGATGACATGACAGAACAGGAATTTATAGACCTGGCTGAAAGTCTGCTGAGCAACTACAGGGAAAGGATGAGATTACTTTCCAATGATGTTATCAACCCTACCGACAAAAGAATCCAGAATTTCATCAATAACTATCTGAATGAAATAGAGTTTGAAAAAAATCTCAGAATTCCGTTTGATTCTTTCGTTTTGGATAAACCCGGCATTGGCAGGGAAATCAGTCTTCCTCCCGATAAAAATGAATACATTACATCGCACAATCATTCTTACCGTATCAGGCAGGGAATATTGCATAACCCGGTAAACGACAGAAGAACCACCAAAGGATCTTTTCATATCGTAAAAGGGGGTTTACCGATTCCGCCGGATAAAAAAGCGGTACCAAAGATCACCTTTGCACATTTGTTGCACGAGGCACTCAACCCGCCGGAAGAGTTTAAAATTTTACCCTTTACAGCATCTCAGGAAAAAAAGGCAAAAGTTTTTGTTTCGCTGATGCTACGCCCCGCTGTTAGTCCGGAGGTAACAGGAATATCCCGGAAAAAGACCATGGAGATCAGGTTTTTTGCCCCCGGTGGATTTGTTAGCAACCTCGATTTTGTGGAAAGCATTTTTGGTAATGCAGGCGATCCTTATGTCCAGAAAAATGACCCTGCTCTCGACCCCATGCACTGGTCGGGTCACACAGGATGTATCATCCTGGCACCCCACCTCACCCGGCTAAAGAAAAAGGATATGGGCCTGCCTCATTATGAAGACGCCACCGACAGAATGCGTCGTGATGGTATGTGCTGGAAAAACGACGATGAACTATACAATGACGGCACCCCATTTAAACTCACCTGCCGCGATGACAGCGGCGTGGTTGTTACCCTTATTGCCGACAACTACTTTGGATACAGCAAAAAAGAGATCAAAACCCAACTTTCGTATGCTGCCAACCTTTCGGGCAACTGCGAGGAAGAGCATGCAGGAGGCACATTGGCTTTTCCAAGACGTAACCTGGGATCGTACTTTTCAGCCAGTGCACTGATGGAAAGGTTTCCTGATGCACTTACATTCGAACAGATCAAAAAGCAATATGGTGATATGATGGAAATATATCCCGAAAATTACGGGATGGATAAAACTTTTCCCGAGATCATTTATCTGCAGGAAGATGTCGAATTCGACTTGTATAAAAGTACCATTACATGGAAATACAAAAACAAAAAACAGGAACTTAAATTTCTGAAAAATCATCATTATATCCTGCCCTGCGGACATAAAGTCCACATGGAAAAACATCCTTTTGCTCCCAACTGGCGAATCATCATCACCCGCGCGGAAGGAGTATTTCTGCACAAACCCAGCACAGTGTCGGGCGGTGGAAAATCGGAAATCTCAAAATCATTGCTCAATGCGATCATTTACGGCAATTTTCATATTGATGATATTGACAAAGATTACAAAAAAGCAGAAGAGGTAATTGAATACGACTACAGCAAAAGGTGGAAAAACCCTGCTCAACAAAAGACAGATACCAGAAAACTCCTTGATAAGAACAGAACCCTGGGTTCGGTGATCAAATTGCTAACCCCTTACCGTGGGTATACAGATGAATACAATAAGTTTGTGGAAAACATTCCTGATCACGTGAAGGGTCTGGTTTTCCTGATCAAGCGTATTGATCTTACCACCACCGACAACAGGCACTGGAAAGAATATTTTACCGTAGATAAGGTCAATGGCAGAAAAAGTCATGCTTTAATTTACGATAACCATAAGGTAAATACATCTTATTTGCGTGTTGGTTTTGGCGAAGATGATTCCTGGAATGTTTATTCACTGCGTCCTGATTTTATTGCTGCTGCAAAGGTTCAAATGGAAGACGATATTTCGGCAACCCTCACATTGCCCGCCCACAATATCAAATATTTAAGAAAGGATCTGCGCAACAAAAGTGTTAAGTTTGTTGAGAACTGCGAATACTTTTTCTTCCAGCGACCCGATGAAGCCATTAACAGAGGGTATGACAAGCAGGCAGAATCGGATCTTTCGCAAATGAACAACTTTACCACCAACTACCAACCGCTTACCAGCGAGGATGGCAAAGAAATTATTGAAGAAGCCATTGAATTTGATAAATA
This sequence comes from uncultured Bacteroidales bacterium, assembly GCA_964390665.1. GTDB lineage: Bacteria > Bacteroidota > Bacteroidia > Bacteroidales > UBA7960 > SKVR01. Next base: position 3,221 of record CAYMLS010000127.1, read on the forward strand.
CACCCAACCCATTAAAGACCTGATAAGACAGGGGGCAGAAGATGACAACGATGTTTTCTTTATATCACCCTCGCATCCAAGAAAACTTGCAGATGGTTCCATTTCTCAAAATCCGAGATATCTGCAACCCCGTCCTGAATTACAGAGCATGCTGGATAAATATCTGGCGCACATGGGGGTTCGGTTGGCACGAAAAATACCTGTTGACAAACCTGCATTTTTTATTGTTGATGATGTTTTGCCCGGCAGAAGAAACAACCGTTCCAACAAAGCAAAAGGCATCAGACCCTTGAGCGTGTATGCCCCGATCCACTATCAGGAACTGCCGGAACTTTTCATGGATTTTGTCTGTAGTCTTACTGGCAAATCTCCCTCTACAACAGGTGCCGGTTCTGAAGGCGCACTCACCAAAGGACCCTTTAACATGCTTGTGCCTACCAGCGACCTTAACAATGCCCTGCTATCCTACATTCTTACAGGATACAACGCTTTTTCCAGTGCCGCTGGATATGTGGGCCCCAATCACCGCTTTGATCACGACCTGAGCATTCTTATTCCTGAAATATGGTGCCGAATGGATGCCCGGGAAAAAGATCCGGAAAACCTGCTGAAAGAATCTGTTCTCGAGAAAATCGAAGACTTCGACCATAACGGGGAGAAAATATTGGCCAGCAGACTGGGATACAGAATCAACGAAGCTTTTGCGTTTAAATACCTCGGGCGTGTTTTTGAAGACCCTATGAGCGTGTTTACCAAAGAAGTTTTAAGACCCGAAACCCAATCCATGGAAGATTTTATTGACGGTATTAAAAACATTTGCGAAGCCCAGCAAAGGGTTGCTTTACAATACTTTGAAGATAATAGTGTTGAATCTGCGATTCCTCCCCTGAAAGCACTGCTGCATATTATGGCTCATGGTCATTACAACGGAAAAACGGTGGATGATCCGGAAATAAGAGGCATGTTTGACAGGGAAAAAGTAATTGACAGCGACTGGTACAAAGAAAGACTGCAGTTAAAACAAAAAAAAGATATGATGAGGTTGCAAAAACATATTGATTATTTGCAGAATTTCATCAATACACCAGTAAGCAAACCTATTGTTGAAGAAAATAAACTTGATGAAAAATTGCAGCATGCCCAAAACGAGCTGGAAAGGGTAAAAAGTGATGCTTATCTGACTGATCTGGTAGGCACTATTGGTGCAGACCCACTGTTTAAGAAAAACAAAAAGAAAACAAAAAGTTAAATTTCCGATCTCTTTGTTTTTTAAATCAGCTCATTTTTATCCTTCAACGGATAAAAATGAGCTGATTCTTTTTCAGGCCACATCCCGGGTTATTTTATGTTTATCAACCAAAAAACTTAAATACTCAGAACTATAAGGGGGTGGGAAAAAATCATCTACGAGGTGCATTTGATTTTCAATAAAATCAACGCATATGGATGCCTCATCCACTGCGATCAAAGGGATGTGCTTTCCAAATTTTTGCTTTAGAAGATCTCTTACTTTTTGAAGGTCGAGTTTAGGAAAACGCGGGTGAAACAAAATGAAAGAGAACTCTTTATCGTCCGGGATCTTCTTATCCAGATCATCCATGACCTTTACAAAACAACTATCAAAATTGTTTTTCTCTAAAATAACCTGCATGATCTTTTGTTGAATGGGTTTGTTTTCAAACACCATTACCGATGAGGAACGATCAGGTGTTTCTGTGCAGGCATGATTTTCTTTTTCTTTGCCGTCAGATTTTGTTACAACTACAGGCACTTCAAACCAAAAGCGGGCACCGGGTTCATCTTTCTCTTCATAAACTATTTTACCCATCATCATCTGTACCAGTTTCCGGCTGATACTCAACCCCAGTCCCAACCCATCGTGTTCGCGTGTGGTGGACCCATCTCCCAACTCAAAATCTTCAAAAATGGATTGTTGCTTCTGTGGTTCCACGCCAATTCCATTATCATCAATATCAAAACGCAAAAATACCTTGTCTTTTGAATGTTCTACCAAATGTGTTGTAAACCTGATCGTACCGTTTTGGGGAGTAAACTTGACCGCATTGCCAAGCAAATTAGAAAGCACCTGGTTGATCTTTACATCATCTCCCATCAGGTAAACATTTTCTCTACCATGATATTCGAGGATCACTTCAATATTCTTTTGTTTGGCTGAGGCCGAAAACAGCAGATAATTGTGATCCAATAAAGCACCAAGATCAAATAAACGGGGTTCGTATTTCATAAAACCTTTTTCAATCCTTGTAAACCGGAGTATATCATCAATAATACGATGCAATTGCCTGGATGAATCGTTTATGATGGAGACAATTTCTTTGTTTTTGGATGAGATCTCATCACTTTCCAGGAGTATTTCGGTCAGTCCGGAAACTCCATTTAACGGAGTAAGCATTTCATGACTAATGTTGGCAAGAAATTGCTCCTTTAATCGTGCAGTGCCTCTTACAATATCCAGTTCTTTTTGTATTGCTTCATGCTTTTTTGATTCCGTAATATCTGAAAGTATCGCCAGATAACCATTTTCAATGCCTGCTTCATCGGTAAGTTTATTGCCTTTTACATGCAACCATTTTGATTGACCGCTGCGGGTAATGATCTGCACCTGAAAATCATTGCGAATTTCGGTAGATTGCTGCCATATTTGATACGACAACGTTTTTAAACGCTTCTTATCTTTTACAAAATCATAGACCGACATTTTTTCAAGTTCTTCTATGGTATATTCTACCATATCGCAGGTGTTTTTATTGGCATACAATATATTTCCGCCTTGAGTAATGTGCAAAACACCCTCTGCCATTTTATTGATAATATTGTGCAGTTTTTGCTGCGATTGTAAAAATTCATGGTGAGATTTGGCTCGATATAAAGCATTGGAAGACAAACGTATGATACTCTCAACCAATTGTTTGTTTCTAAAATCTTTATCTTTTAGAAGAATAGATACACTACCAAAAACCTCATCGCCAAAAACCAATCCTGTACCAAAAATACCATTGATTTTCAGAATTTCATGAATACGGTTTGCCTGTACCGAATTGATCTTTCCAAAAGTCAGTTCAGGCAGTCCTCCTTTTATTTCGTACAAAGTGTTGTTGGGTTTCCTGAGAAGGTTATCCGATACATTCATTGTTTTATACCTGGTCAACAACGGATTATATCCTAAAATACTGGTAATCTGAGTAATAAAAGGACGAACGCCCCGGATGGTGTGGACGGATAAAGACTTATCAGCCGGGTTGTAAGTATTTACAATTACTATACAACCGGCAATGACCTGATGAAGTATTTGGGCAGTATAATCAAATATTTCTCCTGGATTGTCTATGATCAGCAGATCAGAAGCAACAGAGGATAAAATTCCGAGAGGATCTCTATCGTTTTGAACTGTAATGTTATTATAGGAATCGGACTGTTTTTCCTCCATAATAAATAGATTTAAAGTGATTAAAACTTTGAAACGCTCCCCGAAAAAGCTGAAATGTGAAAGAATATCAAATCAAAACAAAATTCCATTCTTTACAGAATCCTGCTTTTTGTAAAATATTCTCTGTTTGGGTATTATGCAGTGTTTTTAGACTCCAATCATGTTGTTTCTGCATTTTTGATGATAAAAAAGAGTTGATATGATAACGTGTTTATGTTCGTGAATATTTTTACTATATAAATAATTCCTTCATACCAAAATGTACGCCAAAAAACCACATCCATTCTAAATAAATCGCTCTAAAAACACATAAATATGATTTACAGCAACTTATAATTATATTATAATTTACTAATCTACTATTCCGCTGTTTTTATATGGGTAGTTTTTTGTACAAAAAATAAGGAGAAAATACGCACATCCGAAAGTATATACATCTTTTGGGAAGCCAAAGCGCATGTCGTATTCAAAAACCAAAGCAATGGTAAAATCCGAATGTTAGTTCATTTTATAAGGAAGGAAAGCAATAGTGTGGTAAAAACCAGACAATAAAAGTACTGTTAGGCATCCGGCAATACTTTCCCCTGATAAGTAGCGGTAAGGAAGTTTTCCGTTTTTTTAAAATACATTTCTTCAAGACAATAAATCGTAATGACAAGCGTCACTTCCCTTTCGTTTTCCTCACTGATTCTTACTTTGGGTTCTTTTTTCTGAGAAGACCAGGGTAATAGCAATAATTCAGATTGCACATTTTGAACCAATTGGAAAGCATCCATATTTTCGGGAACTAAAAGGCGGAAATTGAAATTATGACTTAGCAAACTTTGGGAGGGTGATGATTTGGTGATGATATTTCCATCTACTCTCGTGTAGGGTATGCTTACGATCTGCCCGGACAAATTCTCAATAAGCAGATTTCTTTGCCCCATGCCAACGATCCTCCCCTTCACTTCACCCAAAGAAATTGTATCATTGACCTGAAACCTTCCGGAAGTTTTAAAAATAATACCTGCAGTAATATCCCTTAAGGCAAACCATACAAGATACAAAACAAGGGATAATAAGACCAGCAAAGGTATAAAGGTAATCAGTAACCTTTTGGCATAGAAAAAATGTATACTCCAGATAAGGAAAAGCAACCATATGGTAAGCTCAACAGCGGGCAAATACTTTTCAATCAGTTCAACTAAATTTCGGGGAAGACGAAAATACTGAAGAAGATATCTGAATGCACGGAAAACGGCAAAAATGAAAACAACACCGATGATCACCAGCGAAGTAGAAAAAAAATAACTTCCCGTTCCAAATAATTCCATATCAGAGTATTATTAACACCTGTTACATGACCACAAAACTGATTCCTGGAATCAGATCAGGATCTGCTTTCTTCTTCAATTTATTTGTCGTACGTAGAAATCGACTGACTGTTGTTTGTATTCTTCATCTGATAATTTTCAAACTTATAAATGTAAACATGATGATTTTCCCAACCACTGGTTTCGTTAAAAGGTTTTTCAAACCAAAAGGGAACCATGGGCGAGTCGTTTTGATTCAAAGCAGAAATACATTTATAAAACTCTGACCCATAAGATTGAAGACTGTTGAGAAAATACATACCCTGATTAACTCCCCTGAAAGCCAAGGTTCCGGGTTCTGAATGATTCGTATTTCTGAAACGTGTTACAAAGTCTTTTACATGCTGCTGATTGTAATCAACAAAATCGGGAGAAAACAGATGCACATTCAGGTTTTGCATGTAGGCATAATCCACTGATCGGTAATCATTCCATTGGGGTACACCATACACAGTAATGTCAAAAGTATCGCGCAGTTGGTTGAGCTGACGGGTGTAGTTGGAGATAAGTGCCTCATTCCCCATAAGACTTACCAGCACGTTGCGCCGGTTGGTATCCAGAATACTGATGAGAGAATCAATAGAATTGTGAGAATAAACAAACTCGGGCAGGGATTGACGCTGCATGTATCTTCTTTTGATCGATTTACCGTTTCTTCCGTCCTGTCGCATATTCTTTATCAACGAATCATTGAAAACATATACATTTGAAATTCTTTCTCCCACGTACACACCTTGTAAAAAGTATCCGTTTAGTTTAGCATAATTCAAACTATCCTGATAGTATTCACTTTTGTTGATCTCAGCATTGAGTTTTCCACTGAAGTCGGTGATAAGATCTCTTATTCCACGCTGATTGCTATGGACAAGGATGATGTTCTCATCTTTAAAGTTCTCTGTAACATGTTTGGCCATATCCTCCATTTGTGTTTGGATGGAAGGTGTAGCCTGAAAAAGATTGGGAAACCGCCGGAGCAAGTCATTATCTTCCCAGTGCAAGGGAGATACCACAGGAATATCATTTACCCTTGCAAAATTGGCGACCATTTGAAGGGGTTCCGGGAAGAAGGGTCCGATGATCAGATCCATATTACTGATCTCCGGGTCTCTGATCACCTCTCGCGCTGTGTTCATATCCTCTGTTACATCCATCACTTTTAATCTGATATCAACACCCTGCTGCCTCACTGAATCAAGTGCGATAAGAAAACCACTGTAATAATCCATAAACGAAAATGAGGGGTGATTTTTATTCAGATCCTGTTCACTCTCCTGATCCTGCCCACTTCCTGGAAATCTTTCCAGGTAAAGAGGCAACAGCAAGGCAACATTGTACTGGCTTTTCAATACCGGATCATCGCAATAAGGATCGGTCTTAAAAGGTTCCTTTTGCACAACGGGGTCAGATTCATCGCTATCTGGCACAAAAGGCGGGCGAATTTCCTGGCGTGAGGGGATTTTTATGACCTGCCCCGCCTTCAACCCTTCATCTTTTAAAGAAGGATTCATCTCTTCCATATCCTCAATGGCAACCCCGAATTCCCGTGCAATAGAAAAAAGAGTTTGCCCCTGGGGTACCCGATATTCAACATAATTCTTTATTCTTTTGGCTTTTACCGGAATACGTAAAACCATATTGGTTTTTAAACCCGAACGTACTTCAGGATTATGTTCAATTAATTCCTGTTGCGTAATATTATACATGCGTGAGATCCCATAAACAGTTTCTCTTCTTTTCACCCTGTGTTCTTTAAAAACAGTTTCCTCCACCACTTCGGTGCGGATTCTTTCGGAGGGCGGATTCTCATCCGGTGGCGGATTAGAAGAAGTTTGGGTAACTCGTGCTGGTGCTGCCTTTTTTTCCTCTTCACGGGTTTTACCGGTTGCCTCAACCGGTATTCTGATCATTTGGTCAAACCGTAGTCCAAACTCTTCAATTTCCGGATTGGCTTTAAGAATCGCTTCCTGACTTACTTCATAAGCCTTTGCAATGGAAAACAGGGTTTGTCCTTTTAGTACAGCATGAAAATAATATTGCTTTCCATTTACCGTTTGGATGGTTTGCGAACGATTTACCACGGGTGATTCTTGCTGGGCAAGGGTTTCGGGTAGTAAAAAACTAAAACATACCAGGAAAATAAAAATGATCAGTTGAGTTCTCAAAACGCAGTTTTTAATTAAACAATGAATAACACGCTCAGTAATTAAAAATATTGTAGACAAAAACACTTATTCCCATTCAATTGTTGCAGGTGGTTTCGAACTAATGTCGTAAACCACACGATTGACACCTTTTACCCGGTTGATGATATCATTGGATACTTTGGCCAAAAACTCATAGGGCAGATGCGACCAGTCTGCGGTCATTCCGTCGGTAGAACCTACTGCCCTTAAACAGACGGCGTTTTCGTAAGTACGCTCATCTCCCATAACTCCTACGCTCTGCACCGGCAGCAGAATAGCAGCCGCCTGCCATACCTCGTCATATAGATTTTTATCTTTTAACCCTTTGATGAAAATATCATCAACCTCCTGCAGAATTCTCACTTTTTCCGCAGTAATATCGCCCAGAATCCTGATACCCAGACCCGGCCCCGGGAAAGGATGCCGGTGAAGCAATCCGGGGTTGATACCCAGACTTGCCCCTACCCTTCTCACCTCGTCTTTAAACAGGCTTTTCAGGGGTTCTACCACTTTTAATTTCATGTATTCGGGCAAGCCTCCCACATTATGGTGCGATTTAATGGTAGCGGAAGGACCGTTCACCGAAACGGATTCTATCACATCAGGATAAATAGTGCCCTGCGCCAGCCATTTCACATCTTTGATCTGATGTGCCTCATCGTCGAATACATCAATGAAGGATTTTCCTATGGCTTTTCGTTTGAGTTCAGGATCACTGATCCCCTTCAGCGCATCCATAAAGCGACTTGCCGCCCGCACACCTTTTACATTTAAACCCATATTTTTATAGGAAATAAGCACATCTTCAAATTCATTTTTGCGCAACAACCCATTATCCACAAAAATGCAATGCAGCTGACTTCCGATGGCCTCATTGAGCAAAACAGCAGCAACACTTGAATCCACGCCGCCCGAAAGACCCAATACCACTTTATCCTTACCCAGTTCCTTTTTCAAGGCATCCACGGTAATGTGCACAAAAGATTCTGCCGTCCAGCTTTGTTCGCAACCACATATATCCACCACAAAATTTTTGAGCAACGAGAGCCCATCGGTAGAATGGTACACTTCAGGGTGAAACTGTAACCCAAAGGTGGGTGTTCGCTCATCTCTGAAGGCGGCGATATCCACATCATGCGAACTGGCGATACGGCGAAACCCGTCGGGTAGGCGCATTATGGTATCGGCATGCGACATCCAGACCTGCGAATTTTGTCCTACACCATCAAACAAACGTTCTTCCTTTTCCTGGTATGCAAGGTTGGCGCGTCCGTATTCCCTTGTGGCAGATGCTTCCACAGCACCCCCTTTCTTCTGGGCTATGTACTGAGCACCATAGCAAACCCCCAAAAGGGGAAACCTTTCGTAAAATCTGTCTATATCGATCTGGGGAGCACTGGCATCGCGCACGCTTGAAGGACTGCCTGAAAGGATCACACCTTTGATCCCATCAAAGTTTTCGGGTATGTGGTGGTAGGGATGAATCTCACTATATACATTCAATTCTCTCACACGTCTGGCGATCAATTGCGTATACTGTGATCCGAAATCGAGTATTAATATCATTTGCTGCATGCTGCAAAGATAAACATCTGTTCGTTTATCACACATACTTTCCTGCAATTAAATACGCAAATTTTTACACAGAAAAGGAGAAACCGGGCCTTGAAAATACGATTGACACATTGGTAGATGATCATTTTTTGTTTTCTTCTGTTTTACTCTTATATTTAGTGTCAGCAAGAAAACCCACGATTTTATCTGTGCTTGATAAAGAAAGCGTCAAGTGCAAGGCGGGCGATGACTGAAAAACAGGAGTTTACTTTTCGTAATCGACTGTTTTGAAGGCGAGACCAACGCAGCAATTGGCGTTTTCTTGCAAGCACTATTTACAATCAAACGGTTTTCTGTTCTTCATTAAGTTTTACGTGTACAAAAAACCTTTCTGACGGCATGTTTCCGTTAAAAAAGAACAGTCGTAATCATGAAAAACATGACCGAACGAACCCAATACCTGCTATTCAACCCCCATTTCTTTTTTTAAAAAAGATCTGGATTTTATCAAAGGCAGCAATTTGAATGAAAACAATATTTATCAGAAAAACATCAGAAAACAAGACCTAATGCATACATTAGGGTATAAGTTGATAAAATAAAATCAAAAGCATCAAATATATATTGGTAATGAAACACATTTCTGAAAATTTTGAAGAGGTAAAAAGCGGCATCCCCGAAGAGGTAAAACTGGTTGCGGTAAGCAAAACAAAACCCAACGATCATATTCTGGAGGTATACAACTGCGGGCACAGAATTTTTGGCGAGAGCAAAGCACAGGAATTGGTGCCCAAATACGAAGAACTTCCCAAAGACATCCAATGGCATATGATAGGGCATCTGCAATCAAACAAAGTGAAATATATTGCCCCTTTTGTTGAGTTGATACACTCGGTTGATAGTTTTAAGATATTGAAAACCATCAACAAAGAAGCGAAGAAAAATGAAAGGGTGATCGATTGCCTGCTGCAGATGCACATTGCTGAGGAGGAAACAAAGTTTGGTTTGAGTATGGAAGAAGCGGTGGAAATTCTTCAGAGCGATGCTTTTAAGGCAATGCAAAACATCAGAATAACAGGTTTGATGTGTATGGCCACATTCACAGATGAAGAAAAACAAATTCGGAAAGAATTCAGATTGCTGCACAAATATTTTGACATGCTAAAGGAAAAGTATTTTGAGGGGAAGGATTATTTTGTCGAACGATCCATGGGAATGTCGAACGATTATCACATTGCCATAGAAGAGGGAAGCACAATGATAAGGGTGGGCAGCAATATTTTTGGCAAAAGACAATATACGTAGTGTCAGCAAGAAAAACCACGATTTTATCTGTGCTTGATAAAGAAAGCGTCAAGTGCAAGGCGGGCGATGACTGAACCGAGCCATGAC
>CAYMLS010000128.1:0-13066 GCA_964390665.1 uncultured Bacteroidales bacterium
TTTGGTTTCTCCCGGTTTTAATGATACCCTTTCAAACCCTTTTAACTCCTTTACAGGACGGGTTACCGAGCTCACTTTATCACGCACATATAATTGTACCACCTCATCACCCGAAAACCTTCCGGTATTTTTTACATCTACCTTAATTTTGGTTGATTCTGAAGGGGTTATGACTGGCTGTTCCAGATGGATGTTGGTCAGCGCAAAAGAGGTGTACGACAGTCCGTATCCAAAAGCAAACAAAGGATCGGTGGTGTCAAAAAGATATCCCCTTCTGGCAGAGGGTTTATAGTTGTAATAAGCTGGGGAATGCCCTACTGATTGCGGGATGGTGATGGGCAGTTTTCCTCCGGGGTTGTAATCACCAAAAAGTACTTCTGCAATGGCGGTGCCTGCTTCCTGCCCCAAATACCAGCATTCAAAAAGATCATCTGACTTTTCTGCAAGGTTTTTAACCGAAAGCGGACGCCCGTTAAACAATACAGATGTGATGGGTTTTCCTGTTCTGGCAATGGCGTTCACCAGTTCGTTTTGCATGCCCACCAATTCTGTGTTGGTTCTGTCGCCCATGTGGTTGGCATCCCATGCTTCACGCGATGTTTGCTCGTTGCCCCCCAGAACCAGCACCACGGCGTCGGCTTTTTCAGCAATTTTTGCAGCTTCAGCAATAGTTTTAAGATCCTCCTCAGGGTTGTTGGGAACTACTTCATCTTCCCACCATCCGCCACCGATGGTTATTTTACAACCTTCATGATAAAGAATTTCAGCATTGCCATCCGCTCTTTTTTGCAGTCCTTCCAGCACGGTAACAAAATTCCGGGGAGTACCACTGTATCCACCCAACATCACACGGTGGGCATTGGGCCCGATCACGGCTATTTTTTTGATTTTCTCATCTGCCAGTGGTGGCTTTTTGCTTTTATTCTTTAGCATGGTAATGGTTTGCCTTGCTGTTTCCAGCGCCAACAGTTTGTGCTCTTCTGAACCCACAATTTTTTCTGCCTCATCCGGATCAACATAGGGGTCGTCAAACAATCCCATCTCAAATTTATAATAAAGCAATGGTTTTACCAGTTCATCAATCAGGTTTTCGTCAATAGATCCCTCCTTAATAGCTTCTTCCAGGTAACAATAGCAATCTGGTTCGGGTAGTTCAATATTCACCCCGGCTTTGGCCGCCAATACAGCGGCTGCTTTTCCATCTTCTGCCAGGTGGTGCCCGTATAGTTCGGGTCGCTCATTGAGCTCTCTGATGGCATAATAGTCAGATACGACATATCCCTCAAAACCCCATTCTTTTCTAAGGATATCCTGAAGGAGCCATTTGCTGGCATGACAGGGAACGCCGTCAATTTCGTTATAGGCTGCCATTACGCTGATGGCTTTTGTCTTTTGTACCGCTTTTTTAAAAGGGTACAGAAATATTTCCCTTAAGATTCTTTCCGATACATTTACCGGGGCACAGTTGGTTCCCGATTCGGGTTGCCCATGAGCGGCAAAATGTTTCAGCGTAGCGATCAGGTTGTTTTTCTTTGAAAAATCGCGGTCGCCCTGAAACCCCTCTATGGCCGCCATGCCCAACCTGCTTACCAGGTATGGATCTTCGCCAAAAGTTTCTTCAACACGTCCCCAGCGGGGTTCGCGGGCAACATCCAAAACAGGCGTTAGTGCCTGGTGCGCACCACGGCAACGGGCTTCCAGTGCGGTAACTTCATACATTCGTTTTACCAGTTGCGGATTGAAGGTGGCGGCAATACCTATGGGCTGTGGGAAACTGGTGGCATCCATGGCAGCATGTCCATGCAAACATTCTTCATGAAACAACACAGGAATGCCCAATCGGCTGTTCTCTAAGAAAAACTTTTGTATGTTGTTGGTCAGTTCTGCCATCTCTCTGGCATTTTTCCCTCCTCCTGAATCGCTGGGGCGCCCCACCTGTCCTAAACCATATTTGTTTCCAAAATTGGATTTCGCTTTCTTCTGATCAAAATTCCCCGCTTCATCCAGCAGTGTTTCTGATTTTTCATTCCAGACACATTGCATTTGTGCTATTTTTTCCGCAAGGTTCATTCTGCTGAGCAAATCAGCGACTCTTTCAGTGGTATTTATCTGCGAATTCAGATAAAGGGGGGATTGTTGTTTATTCTTTTCCATTATTTTGATTTATGAATGATATGTGTATTTGTTTTCTGTGAAAAATTGTTTTTTTTATTTGCCTGATTGGATTTCTGTAATTCAAGGGCTTCGGGTATGTTGTTGAGATGTCTCTATTACCTCATAAAATGCTTTTTTGGGATGAAGATTCCTGTCGAACAGCAGCGGATGATTGACCCTGTTATCAACAGGCCAGGTGTTGAGCCATGAATCACCATCATGCACACCCCAGAAACTGACTCTGCTGATCACATCACTGTTTCTGACAAATACATCAAAAAGACTGGCATATCTTTGCGCCAGTTGGTTTTTTACACTGTCGGGCAATTGATATCCATAAGGGTTCAGTGTTTCATTGTATTCAAAATTGGTGGACACGTCTGCACCAAACAAATCTTCGGAAGGCCAGGGTAATACACTGATGTCAAGTTCGGTGATCATTACATCCAGTCCCAGAGAGGAAAAATCGAGTATGCTCTGCTCCACTTTTTCAGCAGCGGGCTCATCCAGTTGATAATGTCCCTGCATGCCAATACCATTTATTTTAACACCTTTTTCCAGCAGGTTTGATATCAGTTCTTTCACCCCTTCTCTTTTTGGGTCTAAAAAAAGTGAGTAATCATTGTAGTAAAGTTCTGCATCAGGATCTGCTTCTGCAGCAAATTCAAAAGCCAGTTGAATAAAATCTTCACCAATGATCCGCCGCCATTTCGAATCTCTCCATTCTCCATTGTCGAGTATGGCTTCATTCACCACATCCCAACCATGTATTTTGCCTTTGTATCTGCCGGCAACGGTGAATATATGTTTACGCATCCGTTCGATGAGTTGGTCGCGATCCAGGGGATTTCCATCCTCGTCTTCAAAAACCCAGTCGGGCGTTTGACTATGCCAGATGAGGGTATGTCCAATGACTTTAATATTGTTTTGTTCTGCGAATTCAATAAACTTGTCGGTTGCTTCAAAATCATAAACACCCGGCAATGGGTGGATGCTTTCCCATTTCATTTTATTTTCCGCCGTTAATACCGCAAATTGTTCTTTTACAAGATCCAAAACCCTGTATTCGGGTTGCATAACATGCCGTTCGTTGAGTATGGCACCCATTAAAAAATGATCATCAAATACCTCTTTTAAGCCGGGTATTGTTTCTTGTTTTTCTTCTGGTTTACACCCGGCAAACAGTAACCATACAATGGTCATTAATGGTATGAGAAAAGGTGCCTGAAAAGAATGGGATTTAAGATTTGTCATGATGATCGTTGATTGATAATTATAAAAATGTGCTTGTTTTTTTCATGAAAGATGATACCTGAAATTTAATACTTTTTTCTTCTTTCTGCCAGTTCTTTTTCCAGGGTATATTCCATTTTTTTATCGATTTTGTAAAAGAAAAGCAATCCTACCCCCAAAAAGAAACAAATTGCGGGGAAAACACTTGCTGTTAATCTGATTCCGTTTACTGCTTCTGCGGTTTGGGGTACATTGGCTACATAACCATACATAGAAAGGAGATAACCCGCCAAAGCGCCACCAAATCCCAAACCTGCTTTCAATCCAAAAACAATGGCCGAAAAGACCACCCCGGTGGCTCTGCGGTGATTTTTCCATTCGCTGAAATCTGCCACATCTGCCATCATGGCCCACAAAAGCGGTACGGTGGTTCCCCAGGCAAAGGATTGCAGTATCTGGATCACGCTTGCCAAAACAAAACCCTCCGGTGGCATCATACCGAAAACCACCAGTAACAAAGCGGCTATGCCCATACCACCTATAAAAACATTTCGTTTGCCAAAACGGGTAGCCAGCGATTTTGAAAATATGATCCCTATAATGGTGGCTGCTTGCCCTCCTCCGTTAAAAACACTAAATCCAAGCGTTACAGGGTCCATATTGGGAAAAAGACTTAAAAGCCCAAGATTACCAAGTGTTTGACTTACCGATTGAATATCCAGGTAATATCTGAAATAATAGAGCAACACACTTCCACGCATGGCAAGATTGATAAACACCAGCAAAGTAACAGCAAACATGATGATCCATGGAATGTTGCGTGTAAGGTCTTTAAGGTCTTGTTTCAGGTTGGTTTGCTGATTGGGGTCGGGTTTTATCCTTTCTTTGGTGGTGAAAAATGTAATGGTAAAAAACACAATGGATACAAGTCCGAAAAGGCCTATGGTTAATCTGAAACCTGTTGCATCATCACCTTTGCCAAAGAATTCCACCAACGGTAGTGCAAAAACCTGAACAATAAAAGAAGCGGTAATGGCAAAAATAAACCTGTAGGATGATAAACTCGTACGTTCTGCCATATCACCCGTCATAACCCCGCTCAAAGCAGAATAAGGAAGATTATTGGCCGAATAGATCAGCATAAAGATCATATAAGTAACATAAGCGTAGATCAATTTTCCTGTATAACTGAAATCCGGGGTGGAGAAAGCCAGGTAGGCAAAAATGCCAAAAGGAATAGCCGTGGTGATGATCCACGGTCTGAATTTTCCCCAGCGTGTTTTGGTACGATCGGAGAGCACCCCGATCACCGGGTCGGTAACTGCATCCCAGAGTCGTGCTACCAGAAGCAAGGTGCCTGCAGCTGATGCTGTTATACCAAAAGTATCGGTATAAAAGCTCAACTGCAAAATGATCATGGTCTGGAAGATGAAATTCGCCGCGCTGTCGCCCAATCCATAACCAACTTTTTCTTTTACTGATAATTTTTTTATCCCGGTTTCCATACCTATTTTATGATTTGAATAATACTTCTTTGAATTTTATTCTCTCTTTCGCTTACTACCAAAAGGTAAGTACCACTCTTTTCAACAGTGTTCAGGTCGATCACCTGTTTATGAAAGGGTTGATGTTGTGTTTCAATGATTTTTCGCCCGGTCATATCAAATATTGCGGTCTTAAAACCTGCATTTTCCGCGTTCGCTTCTACTACCAGTTGATCTTTTGCCGGGTTTGGGAAAATATTTATGTGCCATTGACTTTCAGGGTATTGGGTGATAGATGACGGGAAATCATAACCTTCAGACAATACATCGAACAAGGATTCTCTGGCAGGTTTAGGTTCGTATGACTGGTCGTAGATCAGGGCGCTGCCGTAGTTGTCAAAAAAATTCGGAATCCATGAAAACGCATCTGTAAAACCCCACATCATGAAAGATGTGCAACTTTCATTTTCAAGGCAAACCTCCATCAGTTGTTTGTAGTTTTCTGCCTGGTCTGCCAATGCTAGCTGATCGTCAAAAAGCGAACTATGCATGCGGATGTCCAGTTCGGTAATATTGGTAAGCATACCCAACTCCGCAAACCGTTTCATATTCTGATCTATGGATGAAAAATGGATACTGTTAAGAATAAAATGCGACTGCAATCCCACTCCATGGATGGGTATGCCCCTTTCCAGCATTCCCTGAACCATTTCATACATCACATTGGATTTCTCATTGATTTTTTCAGCCGAATAATCATTGTAAAACAACAAAGCACCGGGGTCGGCTCTGTGGGCGTAAACAAACGCCGAGTCAATGTATTCGGGGCCTATTGTATTATAAAAGATGGTACGACGGTAACTATCGGGGGTATTGGTATCAATGGCTTCATTCACAACATCCCATTCTCTGATCTGTCCTTTGTATCTGCCCACGACAGTGGTGATGTGCTCCTCCATAACAGCAAGCAGCTCTTCTCTCGAAAAACTGCCCTCTTCTAACCATGAAGGCAGTTGATTATGCCAGATAAGCGCATGTCCTCTGATTTGCATTCCATTTTCATTGGCAAAATTTACCAGATGGTCTGCGCTGTTAAAGTTGAAAGTTGTTGCAGATGGGCGCAACGGACCAAATTTCATGGCATTTTCTGCAACCAATGCATTGAATTCACCTTTAAGTGTTTGGACATACTGATGCGAAGGAGCGAAACCAAAAAATGCATTGGATACGGCGGTACCCAGGAAAATATTTTGTCGGTCGGCATGAAAACGCAAACTTTCATCATCTTCGGCAAAAAGGACCATAGGATAAAGGAGGATGAAAATGATGATAACCCGGGAGAATGAGAATTTTATTTCCATTTTATTTTTCACTATTGATTTTGAAAGATCAATCGCATACGCGATTACTTGACGTTCAATATATCCTGCACTGAAATTTGCATCCGGACATATGTCAACAAAATTAATCAGTTTTTGAGAATGAGAATATTTTTTATTCTCATTTTATGCCTCAATCATCTCAACATAAAATTGAAAAACCGCGTGGGATTCTAAAACTCTCAAACACGGAAAACTCTTTACTGGGGAATAAACTGTACAAGAAAAAAGTTGAAGGCGTGGAGTTGGTGACCGGAAAGCGTTGAGAAATCAAGGGGTTTGTCTGTAATCAATATTTTCTAAACAGCTTTTCGGTCTGATTATATCCGTCAAGACTAAAATTGTCTCAAAATGCTGGAATATAGTAAGATAGCAAGTTGTGATACATTTGCGTCATGGATTGAGATACTACAGCAATCGTTTGCGATCATTAATAATTATCATTGCAGCGCAGTTCATCTAATTTTTAATTCAAACTTAAAACAAACAAATTATGAAAATGAAATTTTACAATGTATTGATGGTATTCTTAATTGTACCTGTTATTTCTATGGCACAGATGGCAAATCATGCCGAAAATGGCAGTATGGAAGAGAGTGTTGTGGGAGAATATGGTCGCGGTGGTAACAGTGACAATCCCGGATGGCAGTTTTTGTGGAACAATGCGCAATTTGAAGAATTGCAAATCCCTCAACCCTCAGTAGTGGATACTGAAGCATCTGATGGTGAAAAGTCAGCAATGGTTTTTGTTCAGGAACTTCCGGAGGAAGCTGCTCAGAACGGCCAATCGCATTTTGCCCAAAATGTTGGGTGGACACCTGATCCTGCTGAAAATCCCGAAGCGGCTCTTGAACCTAACTATTACAGGGTTTCGTTATCGATTAAACCTGTAGAGACCAATCAGTTTTTTCACATTGCTATCGGTAATTTCTCTTTTGAGCAGCGCAGAAGACTGCATGAAATAGAGGCTATCGCTGATGAATGGAATCATTACAGTTTTGTGTACTTTAATGCATTGGACGACAGAGCCCGTTTGTCATTCCACTACAATCTGGAGCAAAACCTGGCATCCCTGCCTTTTACTTTCTACTTTGATGATTTTCGTTATGAACAGTCATCTCTGGTTTATGCCAACCTGCTTGAAGACGGCAGTGAGATACATGCAGGACTGGGATGGACAGCAGCCCCCGGTGCCATTGATCCTGCTGCATTCTCTTTTAAAAATGGAGATTCAGAAGGGCAGGTTGCCAGTGCAGAGATCCTGGAAGATAGTCTGACCTTAAAACTGGTACTGAATGCTGTGATTGCTTCTGACGAAGAAGTCCATATTTCCTATGACAATTCTGTGGCAGAAGTTGCATACGGTGACCCCAACGCTCCGGTAGGAAACATTGATTCTTTTACCGATGAATATGTGGTTAATCAGTCTGAAGCTACTGAAACACCCGTGAATGAGGTTGTAGCTTCCGGACAGGTTAGCGTTTTCCCAAATCCTGTTACCAACGATGTTATTCAACTAAAAGGTATAGAGCAATACCAAACTGTAAGGATCTATTCTGTTACCGGCGAAGAAGTTTATTCTTTGCAGGTGAATGGTGAGAAACAAATTTCCGTTCCTTTCCACGAAATGAGTTCTGGTGTTTATTTCCTGAAAGCGGTCGCAGAGGATGGTGCTACCGAAACTGTAAAGTTTATAAAGTAAGATACTTTTGATTTGGTAGTGCAGTAAAAAGAAAAGAACGTAGCCACTTATTTTGCCCTCGAGCAGAATAGTGGCTGCTTCTTCCAAAAAATGTTTCTTTTGTTGGATGCAAACAGACTACATGCGATAATTTGTTGTTTTTGCTCATTGAAAACAAAACAACTGAAAACAAAAAAAGACACAGATAAAAGTTTATGCAGACCACACATTGATTAGTTTTCGCTTTGATGATTCAGCGTACTTTCACTTTAAATGAGTGATTTCCACATGAGATAATGAACATAATTTTTAAACCGATGACCCAAACATGATAAACTAAATCCTGAATAAAAAGACTTCAGATATCATGTTCGTGTTTTCGCTGATAAAGCGGGACAACATCTGGTTAACCTAAATCAAATTTTGAACAGATGAACAAATCTCCAGGCGTTAGTACATTTACGATTCTATTTTTATTATTATTTCATTTTCAACTTATTGGGGAAAATGCAGGCAAAACAGTTCCATCTGATGAAAGACAGGATTTGTCGGGAGAGTGGCAGGTAGATTCATTAGAAGAAGATGGTGCAATTGAAAAGCAGCATCTGAATTTATTATTTTATTCCAAAGACAAAAAATATAATACCGAGGCGATTTCGTCCATCGATGCCAGATCAAGAAAAAATATTGGCGGTACCAACAGGTATAACAGTCTTTCGGGTGTTTTGCCGGGTTTGATGCTCATACAAAGAGGGGCTATCCCCGGTGATGAAATGACTTTAAGCCGCGTAAGGGGAATCAACAGCTTTGGGATAAGCAACCGATTTCCGCTGGTATTGTATGATGGAATAGAAACAGACAACCGAAGAATTGATCCTTACAGCATTGAACGTGTGACCGTTTTGAAAGATGCGGCAGCTACTGCCATGTATGGCATAAGAGGTGCAGGTGGGGTTATTCTTATCGAATCACGGGAAGGCAGCAAAGGACCTGTAACTGTTGAAGTGAATTCCCAGGGGTCAGTGTTGCAACCTATGCGTGTTCCTTCATTTTTAGGATCATATGATTATGCAAGGCTCTACAATGAAGCCAGGATGAATGAAGGAAACGATCCACGATATTCTGATGAAGATATTGAAGGATATGCAAGCGGAACAGATCCTTATAATTATCCTGATATCAATTGGGTTAACAACTATTTGCAGGATTATACCTATCAAACCCGTAACAATATCTCCTTTTCGGGAGGAGACGAAAATATCAATTATTTTCTTTCGGGCGGTTATGTTTATAACACAGGAATTTTTAAAACTGAGGAGGACGAGAATCCATACAATACCAATACGAACTTCTCAGCCACCAACATGCAGGCACGCCTCAATTATAGTGGAATTACCGGGTTAGACCTTCATGTTGATATCAAAGGGCGTTTTGACTCACGACGCACACCCGGACGTTATGAAGATTTTGAATCCAGGGTTTTTGGACAACTATACAACACGCCGGCTTTGGCTTATCCTGTTTTCAATCCCGATGGATCATTGGGTGGGAATGCCGATTTCCGGGACAATATTTTCGGATTGTTAAACAACTCGGGATATTCTATCTGGGAAAGAACAATGATCAGTAGCATTGTAAACTTGTCTTACGACCTGGGTTTTATTGCTCAGGGCCTGCGTCTGTCCAGCCGGTTTGGATATCTGAGTTTTGCAGATCATATTACCGACAGGTCCAAAGAATTTGCTGTTTATCAATATCTTGGAGATGATGAGTATGATCAGTTCGGTCAAAATGAAAGCATGAACAATGCCAGCAGATACGAGGAAAACAGAAGAAATTTATCAGGTGAAGTGGGGCTGAACTATCAAACCAACCTCGGTGACGACTTTTTCTCGGCAGGATTATTTGCCGAATATCTTGAGCAAAGTGCAAGGGTTGAAATGTTGCCAAGAGTTTACCAAAGTATCAGAGGTTTTGCCGGATACAGAATGAACGATAAATATTTGCTCGATCTGGTTTTCTCTTATTCGGGTTCAGAACAGTTCCCCCCAAACAACCGCTACGGGTTCTTCCCGGCTGCTTCCCTTGGATGGATTTTGTCTGAGGAAAGTTTTCTAAATAATCAATCGTTTGTTAACTTTTTGAAGATCAGAACTTCATATGGTCTTACAGGCAATGATTTTGACCCATATGACAGCAACAAACCTTACTTCGGGTATCTGGAAAATTTTACATCCGGAAATGGATATCATTTTGGATATGATGCCAGCTGGATGCAGGGACTTTATGAAGAGGGTGTTCGCAATCCTGCCCTTATCTGGGAAACTGTTGCCAAATTCAACATCGGTTTGGATGCTGCTTTCCTCGACAACCGTTTGTCATTATCCGCTGATTATTTTAACGAAGAAACCAAAGATATTCTTATTGTTGGTACCAATCAGCAAATTATGGGATCGGAATTCTGGAATCCTTCGGGTATAGCAGAAAACAAAGGCATTGATGCAAATATCGGTTGGAGAGGCGAAGTTGGTAATTTTATTTATGGACTGAATGCCAATTTTTTGTATGCAGAAAATACGATTACAGAGCAGGATGAACCTTTGCTGGCATATCCCTGGATGCAAACAACAGGAAATCCGATAAACGCTTTATTCGGCTATACTTTTGACCGCTATTTTACTGAAAATGACAATATCAATGATGTCCCTGACCATTCTATGCTCGGAGAATTAAAACCCGGCGACCTGACCTATAAAGATTTGAATGGCGACGGTTTGATAGATCAAAGAGATATCTCTATGATCGCCAATCCCGACTTACCCAAAATGTTTTTTGGTTTTCAACTCGATATGCAAATCAGGAATTTTGATTTCAACGCCCTTCTTCAGGGAGCGGCCGGAGCAGAAACCATTTTTAATAACCCGTTTTTATTCGAGTTTCATAACAGCAGGGGCAACGTTACCGAAGAACATCTTGACCGATGGGTTGCGGGTAGTGGACAAGATGCTTCTTATCCTTCTCTGGGGATCGATAAAACAGATATCAACAGGGTAAACAGCACCTATTGGGTGAGAGAACTGAACTATTTGCGGCTGAAAAGTGCTGAGTTGGGTTACTCCTTTTCATCAAACTGGCTGAATAATTATAACATCAGCAAATTGAGACTGTATGTATCTGCCTATAATCTTTTGACCTGGGACAATGCCGGGTCCATGGATCCCGAATACCGGTCATCCGGATACAGTTATCCGTTGAATCGCTATTTTACGGCGGGTTTCAACCTGAAGTTTTAATGATAAGGTCGCATTTTTTTTATTCAATTGTTTTCCATCAAAATCCTTTCTATTGCTTATGAAAACTAAAAGGAAGATCATTATAACACTCATGATTATGATCATTGGTTTTTCCTGTGCTAAGATCACAGATGAACCGGTAGACTTTAATACCGTTGATGCTGCGCTGGTAGATTCTTTATTCGTAAAGAATTATGTAAGTTCAATTTATAATTATGTCCCCAACGGATACAACCGGCTTCAGAATTCTATGCTCGATGCTTCTACAGACCTGGCAGTGAATAGTTTCAGTGGGTCTCCTGCATTCCTGATCGGTACAGGCAGCTGGGGTCCTTCGGATAATCCAGACGACGCCTGGGCCGGTAATTATCAAGGCATCAGGGCTGTCAATATATTTTTCAAGGATATAGAACCTAATTTGGTTCCGCCTGTATTTACAAGTGAGCAGTATGTGAATGAACTAATTGGGCAGGCCTATTTTTTGAGAGGACTATTTTACAGCGAATTGGCCAAAAGATATGGTGGAGTTCCCATTGTGGAAGAAGTTTTTGAAGCCGGACAGAATGTTGAGATCAGCAGAGCATCATACGATAACACCATACAATATATTTCGGATCAGTTTGACCGGGCGGCCGAACTTCTGCCTGTCAGTTATGAAAATAATAATGCCTCTGATTTCGGAAGGGCTACCAAAGGGGCTGCTCTGGCTTTAAAATCGCGTATGCTCCTTTATGCTGCAAGCCCTTTGCTCAACGATCCCCAAAATTCACAGTCAACACCCTGGCAGGGTGCATATGATCCACAAAAATGGGAACTAGCCGCTGATGCTGCCTTCCGTGTGATCGAACTGGATGAATACGTTCTCAACGACCGCTATTTCCGGTTTTTTATTCAAATGGAATCTGATAACAAGGAAATGATCTTTAACCGGATCAGTTTACCCAACAACAACATTGAGCGCATCAACGGACCTACCGGTTTTACCGATGGATTGGGTGCTACAAATCCCTCCCTGGATATGGTGAATGAATATTTTATGATGGATGGATCCTCCTTCGATTGGAATAATCCTGATCATGCAGCAGATCCATGGGCAAACAGGGAAAACAGGTTTGTCGGATCCATTATTCATAATGGCAGGGAGTGGATGGGAAGAACCATTGAAACATTCGAAGGGGGTGCCGATATGCAAAGTGTAAATTCCACCAGAACCGGATTTTATTTAAGAAAGTTTTTGGATGGAAATGCCCGCTGGTTTGGCGGAGAAACCGGTGTTGGCAACCATTCCTGGCCCATAATCAGATACGCCGAAGTGTTGCTCAATTATGCCGAAGCAATGAATGAGGCTTATGGCCCTTACCAGGATCCGCAGGGATACGGGATCACTGCAGTGCAAGCTGTTGAAATGATCAGGGAAAGAGCATTGATGGATCCTTACCAGATCCCAGACGGGGTGAATCAAAACCAATTGAGAGAAATGATACACAGGGAAAGAAAAATTGAATTGGCTTTTGAAGAGCATCGTCCTTTTGATCTCAGAAGATGGAAAAAGGCAATGGATATTTTAAATCAACCGGTGAAAGGATTAAGAATCATCAGGGATGAGGACAGTAATAACTTTACCTATGAAGTTTTTGATGCCGAAAGCAGAAGCTTTTCCGAAAAAATGTATTTGTATCCAATACCGCAATCAGAAGTAGATAAAAACCCGCTTATGGAACAGAATCCGGGATGGTAAAGTATGAATTCAAAGAAAAAAGAAGAAATTAAACCCATGAGGTATCTCTTTCAAAACATACACATATGATCAATTAGCATATTTCTCTATCTGCAACATAGAAA
>CAYMLS010000129.1:0-12962 GCA_964390665.1 uncultured Bacteroidales bacterium
TTGTGGACAATAATCTTTTTAGGGTTGACTCATATATGATCAGCATTTGGCATGAAAAACCCCTTTCCGCATTACAAAAATAAAGAACCGGATAGGGGCATTGACCTAAATCTCAGTTAGAGGTCTTGCAAAAAAAATAGACCGATAAATATTTTATTCAGTTAAAATGCTACCTGGAACACTTTCGAGTTGATTGAGCAGATCAATTACATGGGTTTGTTTTTTAATTACATAATTGGCTTTTGTATTGAGCATACCTACCTTAATACTGAAAGCCTTTTCCGGAAGCACCTGGAAAAGCATTTCATCAGACCATCCGGCACCAATGGCCATCACAAATCCATAGTTTTTCCTGGACAACCAGTGCATGGCCAATTCACCTTTGTTGATCCCTGAATTGCTCACTTCAATAACACCTTTCCCATGTAAGACTTGTAATCCTATATTGGTTGTGATAGAAAGCAGATGATCACTTACCTCTTTCGACAAAAAAGAAGACTGCTCAATATCTGATTTCTCATAATGCCAGGATAGGGAGAAATCTCTTTCCTCAATGAAAGCTCCCGGCAGTCTGTCGGTATACATCTCCAGAATGGGTAAAATGTCATGTTTCCACTCATCGGACAGGGGTTTGAAGAGTTTCCATTGTTTTTCGCTTGCTTCTCTGATCCAGGCACCATGCTCGGCAGTTAAGTTAACAGGCGTTTTTCCCAACCATGAATCCAGGTCTTTTTTGGAGCGACTACTGATGATCACAATATCGGTTTTGTCAGTTTGATTGAGATTTTTGAGCAGGTCAAGCAGTTCAGGGCTGGGTTCAATATCTTCATATTGTTCTGTAAAAGGAACCAGTGTACCATCATAATTAAGAATGATCAGTCTGTTTTGTGCCTGGGCATATTTATCCAGCAGTATTTGTCTGGTTTCAGATTTGAGCAGTTTTTTTTCGGTTGTGTGTTTGGTTACACGACTGATATTGATCAGATTATCCACATAATCGTTTGCCCAACGTGTTACATTATATCGTTTAAGGCGTTTCTGCATTCTTTTATTTCTTTTGATCTGTATTTCGTCTGGTATGCTGAGTGCCTCCGCTATACCATCGGCAATTTCATTGATATTGTTGGGGTTGATGATGATCGATTCGCTGAGCTCTTTGGTAGCCCCGGTAAATTCGCTCAAAATAAGAACTCCTTTCTGGTCTTGCAGAGAAGCAATATACTCTTTGGCCACCAGGTTCATTCCATCGCGCAGTGGGGTGATCAGAGAAACAGCACTCATGCGGTATTGTGCAATAAGCTGCTTGTGTGGAAACGATTTATACTGGTAAATGATGGGTGTCCAGTCAACTTTTCCAAAGTTTCCATTGATGTTTCCCACCAGTTCATCCAATCTTCTTTTGATTTTTTGATAAGATGAAACACCTGTGCGTGAAGGAACAACGATCATGTTCAAAAATACCCTTCCGTGCCATTCAGGGTGATCTTTCAGGAATTGCTCATATCCCTGCAATCGGTTGATGATCCCTTTGGAGTAATCGAGGCGGTCAACAGAAAGGATTATTTTTTGCTGATCCGGACCCGGTTTTTCACAAGCGAAGGGAGAAACATCCATTTCATGGAATTTGTCGAATTCTATCCCCATCGGAAAAGTACCCACTTTTACCACCCTGTCGGCCAGGTCAACATTTCCCATATGGTTCTCTTTACCTAAAATACGTAAAACAGATCTGAGGAAATATTGCGAATAATCATGGGTGTGAAAACCTACCAGGTCAGAACCCAGCAATCCTTCCAGAATTTCTTTGCGACTTTCTTTGGGGAAAAGCCGGTACATCTCGAAAGAAGGGAACGGGATATGAAGAAAAAAACCGATTGGGTTGCTGATCTTATCTCTGAGCATGCCAGGCAACAGCATCAAATGGTAATCATGTACCCAGATAATATCATTGGGTTGGATGACCTTGAGCATTTCCTCACAGAAAATTTCATTCAGTTTCTTGTATTCGGTCCAGAATTCGTTGTTGAAACTGGCATAATTGGGGAAGTAATGAAAAAGGGGCCAGATCGTTTTGTTGCAAAACCCCAGATATACATTGTCCATCAGGTTTTGTGAAAGAAAGATAGGATGTGCCTTAAATTTCTCCTGAACTTTCCCGATCACTGTTTCTTCATCTTCTTTTTCTATGGTGCTGCCGGGCCAACCCATCCAGATATAATCATCGATTTCTGATTCTGACTTTCCCAGTTGCTGAAGGAAATCTGTAAGACCGGAAACCAGCCCCCCTGCACTTTTTTCTGTTACAAATTCTCCCTTTTCTTTTTTTACCGACACCGGCAGCCGGTTTGATACAATTAACAATCTCATAATAATTGATTTTATAGTTTAAATTCTTTTTTATCGTTGGTTTCGAAACGGTATTTCTCTCCATTTATACCAATGGAAACTGGGTTTGCCCATCCTTTATCGAAATGAATTCTTATTTTCTGATGATCGATGTAGAGTTTGATCCAGTGTCCTCTGTATCTTACATGAAAAGAGATGGATGAAACATCAGAAGGAAGGTGAGGGTTGAACCACAGCGTGTCTTCCCTTATTTCCAATCCGGGGTAGCATCGTTGAATGATATCCAATGTGCCGGCCATGGCTCCCAAATGGATCCCTTCGTGTGTGGTACCCCCCTGTACGTCAGCATAATCGCTCATCAAGGCTTTTCTGAATCTTTTCCATGATTCATCACGTCGTGAACGGGCATATACCCAGGAGTGGATTACCTGACTTAGTGTAGATCCGTGGGCAACACGTTTTCTGTAGTATTCAACGTTTTCAATTATGGTGTCACCATCAAAATCATATCCACATTTATTGAATAATGAGGTGAGTTCGTCCCGCGAGAAAAGGTAGAACAGCATGAGAACATCGGCCTGTTTACTGGCTTTATAATAGTTGCAGGAGTCTCCTTCTGCTTCCAGAATGCGGTCAAGTCTTAAATTATATCCATATTTTTCATGGTAGTGATCCCAGTCAAGTTCCTTGAGTTGATCGTAACCTTCAAACTGCATGATGAGTTTTCCCTGCATGGGGATAAACATATTTTCGGTGATTTCTTTCCATCGCTGAATATCTTCCTCATTGTATCCCGCTATTTCTTCCAGATCATGACAGCAATCTTCGTCGAGAATTTTCAGCAGGTCAAGGGCTCTTTCAATAACCCATACAGCCATTACATTTGTATATGCATTGTTGTTTAGTCCGGGTTCTTCGGCATCAGGATAGCGAGTATGATATTCATCAGGGCCCATTACCTTATGGATCTCATATTTTTTCCTTTCGGGGTTATAATGAGCAATGCCTGACCAAAAAAGGGCCGAGGAAAGTATGATCTCAGCTCCATGAGACAGCAGGAAGTCCATATCTCCTGTACTTTGATAGTAGTGCCATACATTGAACGGGATGGCAACGTTGATGTGGTATTGCAAATGCGAGACATCGGGAAGCCAATTTCCCGACTGGGGATTCAGATGCATTTTCTGCGTCTCTTCTCTGCCGTTGCTGCCACTTTGCCAGGGAAACATGGCTCCCCTGAATCCTTCTTCCTTTGCAGCATGCCTGGCTTCTTCCAGTCTCCTGTAACGGTACATCAGCAGCGATTTCGATAATTGGGGTGTGTGCAGGTTGAGAAAAGGCATCATATATAGTTCGTCCCAGAAAATATGACCGCGGTAAGCCTCGCCGTGCCAGCCTCTGGCAGGGATGCCAATGTCGTAATCAATACTATTATGCGAAACCGTTTGGTACAAATGAAAAATATGCAGACGAAGAACCAACTGATCCAGATCATCTGAGCTTTGCAGTTCAATGTCGTTGTATTGCCATTTCTGGTGCCACGTTGCAGAATGATCCCACAGTATTCTGGCAAAGCGCGGAATCCTTTCTGCCTGTTTTTTGGCTTCATTGAGCGGATCACTGATGGCCATATCTCTTGAAGAGTAAAGAGCACAGGTCTTTTCAACAGTCAACGTTTTATTCTCTTCTGCATGCATTTGGAAATCACCTCCTACGAATCCATACTCTTCAACAATATGTTGCTTCGCGTCAATGTTCTGGTCATCTGAAAAGAATCGGGTTTTACAAACCTGTGCCATTCTGATCTGCGATTGTTTGCTTTCCGACACCATGTAGATCATATTATCATCATAATGTCCTTTGCTCAGGATGGATAAATGATCCTGGTTCAGCTCGCTGTAGCGTTCCACATTGTTGTTGATGATGTTTCCGTCAATGGCGGCGCGGAGGGTGATCTTTCCTGACCAGTTAACAGGCTTCAATTCCCACTGTATGGATGCCAGATGGAGATTTTGCATGCTTACCAACTTGCGGCTGATGAGTTCGGTTTTTCTTTTTTGCGGATCGATCAGCAACATTCTTCTTTCCAAAATGCCATCTTTTAATTTCAGGAGAGTGGTGTATTCCAGTATTTCCCATTGGTCGAAATCAACCCATTCTTCCTGCTCAATTTTAAAGGAGAGAAAAGTCCAGTTGGGCCAATTTACCAGATCTTCATTCTCAATGATCCGGTCCTGTACCTCCGATTCCATCCTGTTGTATCCACCAGCCAGATAGGTGCCAGGATAGTTCCATCTTTTGGTGACCGATTCTTTGAATACAATTTTTTTGTGATCATTTTTAAACATTTCCAGATTTCCTCTGGATGCAAAATAACCGTTGCCTAATGTGCAAAGGGCTTCCTGCAATGGATGTTCTTTCTTGTTAAATCCCCGATAAGTTACAGTCCAGTTTTTATCCATATTTTTTCCTGTTCGTTTGTGATTTTTTAAATGGTTGTATGATCCCGCCCATTTATTTGTTAAACAAGATGAGATAACGGTTAAGAAAACGATTCTTTAACCTGTTATGAAGCAGAATGATATTGTCCTTAGTGACCTCCTGTGTTTTTTTTCTTTTGACTGAAATGATCTGGTAAATCAGGACAAAACCTGGAGGTGTTAAAACTTGTTTTGTTCATCAGTTTTTACCTCCAGCACTTTCCTGAAAAATTCCTTTACCTGAAATACGTTTTTCAATGAATATGCTGCTTCGGTTTTTTGCCCATGGCCTCCAACAAGTATACCTATTCCATCATCCTTAATTTGTTTAAAACCGTCTTCATCTGTTATGTCATCACCAATAAAAACGGGAATAACTTCCTCTTTGTTTAAATTTAGTGCTTTTAAAATCCATTCTACTGCTTTTCCTTTATGCCAGTCTTTGTCGGGTTTAATTTCCAGTATTTTTTTACCAGCGCCTGCTTTGTGTCCGGGATATTTTTTGATCATCTGATCTACAGTTTTTTTCACTGTTTCTTCATCCTCATCTCTGGCATTCCGATAGTGAATGCCAATGGCATATCTTTTTCTGTCTATTTGTGTACCTTCTGTTTTTTCTTCAAGGATTTCCGTAATTTCTTTTTCTATTTTGTCAAGTGTGGGGATGATTTCTTTTGAATCGGGATGCTCCATGAGCAATCCATCAGGGCCGGTAATGATATACCCATGACTTCCAGCGTAAATAAGTTCGTCCAGGCCAACCAGATCTTCAACATTTTCCTTATCGCGACCGGTAACAACAGCAACCGTATATTTTTCCGCAAGTTTTTTCAGCACCTTTTTCATTTCATCTGAGATGATCGCCTGATCAGGTTTGGATACAATGGGGGTGAGGGTGCCATCATAGTCAAGAAAAAAAGCAGGCTTGCGTGTTTTGATCCGTTCAAATATTTTACTATCGGAAGAAAATACCGGTTCACCTTGCCAGGAAAAAAATGTTTCCTGTATTTTCTCATCAAACAGGTTGAGTTCTGAAAAATTATTGATGCTAATATCTGCACCATTGTTGAGTAACTGATCGTGCAGGTTTGATCTGCTTACGCCCACCACTAATCCGAAACAACCTTTTTGTCCTGCTTTTACCCCCGAAATAGCATCTTCAAACACAACAGAGCGGTAAGGTTCGCAATGAAGTTTCTTTGCTGCATTGAGAAAAATATCCGGGTTGGGCTTCCCGTTCAGGTTTTCTGCTTCTGATGTCGTACCATCTACTCTAACATCAAAAAGATGGTCGATACCTGCTTTTTCAATGATTTTTTTGCAATTTTTGCTGGAAGAAACAATGGCTGTTTTCAGTCCTTTTGACTTCCAGTATATGAGTTTTTCAATGGCATCGTCAAAAACTTCAACACCCTCCTGATCGATGATCTGATGGAAAAATGCGTTTTTTTTGTTACCCAGGGCACATATGCTTTTACTTCCTGCATCTTCAATAGGCTGTCCGAAAGGCAATTCTATATCCCGGGATTCAAGAAAACTTTCCACACCGTGATAGCGTGGTTTACCATCAATATAAATATCATAATCTTCATCGCTCATGGATGATTGCTTGTGGTGGTTTTCTTGTTGAAAAAACCAGTCGAAAAGTTTCCTCCATGCCTTTTTGTGCACATTACGGGTTTGCGTTATCACTCCGTCAAGGTCAAATATTACTGCTTCAGGAATTGTTATGTCTTTATTTTTCATGTGTTTGTTTTTAGGTTTTTGTAGTGAGTATTTAGGGCCTTGCCGTCAGAGAACCGGTCGTTGTTTTGATTTTGTTGCCGTTTTTTATGTTCCGGTCATTACTCCCTTTGCCCATATTTTTTTTATCACTTAAAAACATTCTTTTTTGTTTTTATCAATGATTTCCGGAGTGTCTGACAGAGGCCTTCATAAAAAAAGATGATTGTAACTATGCTGTTTGATTGTTAATACCATTCATAAATATTTTATATAAAACTGGTAAATGTATTGTTGTTTTCCATATAAATAATTTTCACCAATATAAGTATTTATGATCAAATAATCAAATTTAGTCTCTTAAAGTCTTAAAATCATCCTTACTGAGGTTGAGATCGATGTTGAGGAGAAAGTTGAGAGGGTAGGGAAAATGAAAATGGGCAATTATTTGCGGCAATCAATTTTGTAGATAAAAAATAACGATGAGGAAACAATGATTAAAAAGGTGAGAAAGAAGGTCACAAAACCAAATTGATTGATCATCCAACCACCTGCCATCGGGAAAATGGCAGGAAGAATATTGCCCGCTCCGGCAAACCCTGTATAAATCGCCCTGTTTGCCGATCCCGATACCTCCAGAAGTAATCCGTTCATGGTAATGCTGTAAAGCGAAAAAATAACTCCCCCAAGGATAAATAAATATCGTATAAGGTATTCGTCTTTGATGAGCAGCGCACTGATTATGAGTATCATGGATAGTAATACATTGGTGTATAGCAGCAAATTGTATTTGATCTTTTTTACCAGGAAAAATACAAGCAGACTTACCGATACCACTCCTGTAACTTTATAGATCAGAAATATACCGGTATCGTTGCTTTCTGTTTGTAAGGTAGTTTTGGCGTAAAGCATCACGAAAGGTAAAAAAGAGAGGATGATGCCTTGCGTGTTGATAAATCCAAGGAAGTAGACCAGTTTCGGATTTTTAACCAACTCTTTTTTTAATATCTGCCAGAAGTCTTTAAAACCTTTAATTTTCATGGAGGAAGGTATGGTTTCTCTGATCTTCCAAAAACCACCAGAGGCGATCAACAAAACAGTTGCTCCCAGGAAAAACATCATGGCATAATTGAACGGGTATTCCCAAAAAGTTAATACCCTTTTGGCCAAAAAAGCAGATGCCAGAAATACAATACCTGCAATGATCTGTTTCAATGAAAAAAATGTTTTCCTTTTTTCTGACTGTATGCTTTTGCCAAGTATGTCGGTATAGCTAATGTTGGTAAAAGCACCGCTCAGCGAAAAAAGGGCAATAAATAAAAAGATAAGATACAAAAGCAGAAAGGAGCGGTCTGTTTTGAGGAAAAACAATATTAAACCCAGTGCAAATAAGGAAAGAACCCTTATATTGATACCCAAAAGAAGGTAGTTCTTCTTGAAAGAAATGTTGCTAACGTGAGGGGCGAAAAAGATTTGTGTAAGACTTGATCCGCCCAGCATAAGAGCTGTCATAAACCCAATATGCATGGCTCCTCCACCTGCTTCAATGATCATGGCAGGAATCACTGTGTCTACATCCATAAAATTTTGTGCAAAAGCAAGAAACCCTGCATGCCATAAAAAAGCATAGAAATTATGGGTGGATGTTTTGTTCGTGAGTTGCATGAAGCATTTATAAAATAAACAGGTTCCTGATGCCTGGTGTTATTACCGGAAATTTCTCCAAAAAACTTTTCATAGAAGAGACAGCGAAAAAAACTATGATGGCAAATTTAAAGAGCAGGTAAATATCTTTTGAGCAGATCAATGCTTTCCAGAATATTTTCACGACCGGCTGATTCAATGCCATACCATCCCCTGAATCCTGTATTATGCGCCATGTTGATCATTTTTGCTGTAAGTTGCTCAGTGGGTTGGTTTCTGAAAGACATTCCACCTGCCCACGGGAGTGTTTTCTGCAAGTACAGGTAGTTATCTGTTTCCTGCCCGGGTTCGCGCCAATCGGGTAAAATTCCGAAATATTTATTGTTTACTTCTTTCATTAGAGCTACCATCCAGTCAGGATCATTGGAAAAACCACCATGGTTTTCTATGAGCACGCTTATGTTTGCCTGCATGGAATAATCCAGCATCATGTTGTAGGTTTCTGCCGCCCATAAAAGTGCATCTGTTTTGGATGCATCCTGCGGACCGCGGCAATTGGTTCTGATGGCATGGCAGCCCAAATAATGGGCAATGTCGATCCATTTTTTGTGGTTGACAACAGTTTGTTTTCTCTCCCGTGCTGATGGGGTGCAGGTTTCTCCTTCCTGATCCACCATGATCAGTACCATTTTTACATTGTACTGGAGTGCGTTTTCTTTTAATTGTTTCAGGTAACTGTAGGTGGGTACTTCAAAAAGGGTATTTACGAACTCAATGCCGTTCAATCCAAAGTCTTCTCTTGCAATACGCGGAAAGTCGGTTGTTTTCCATTTTCCTTGTCTGATCTCATTCACTAACGCCCATTGGGCCAGCGAAATATCATTTTTTTTGATGGGCATTGATGTGGCCCGGGCCTTGGTATTTTCCCATGCAGCAGGCATAAGAATTGCGCTGGCTCCTGCCAGGAGCGATTTACCCAAAAAATCACGGCGATGAATGTTTTTTTCCATTTTGAAAAATAATATATTTTAAAATATGAGTAATTAAATGCTGTTTCAACGCCAGGCTAAACAGTTCCTGCATAAATCTTTAGTGCTTCATGCTTTCTTTAATACGTTGTATTGATTTGAGCGGAATGAGTAGTGATTTTTTGTCCTCATCTTCTATGAAACCCGCTATCTCCCGAACTGCTTTTTCAAAAATAAACATGTTCAGCAAACTACTTGTCTGAACCGGATCTGCAGGGACAAAACCTGTTCCTTTGGCTTGTTCTATATAGGCAGAAAGAAATACTTCAGAGACTCTTTCATACCACTTTTTCACCAACGGACGAAGATAATTGGCATTGACAGGTACAAACTCTTTGCGATATATGTAGGCAGTTTGTATGGCATAATGAAAAGAACTGAGCAATGATCCTACATCTTTCAACGGACAATGTTTGAGTTTACGCAAGCTAAGCTGGTTTTCAAATTCTCCTTCAAAATCGGTGATCATGAAATCTTTTCCGGTGAAAAGAAGTTTATCGAGTTTGAGGTTTCCATGTATCCTGATTTTTTTGGTGAGAATTTTCCCTTTTTCGAGTACCTCTTTAAAATAATCAAAATAATCGTCCTGCTCTTTGATGGTTTCGTCAACGAGGCATTGAAGGTCTTTATCGTTAAACCGGGTTTTTGACCTGGCAAAACCAAAATGTCTTTTGGTTAGGGTTCGTAAAGATTGATAGAGCGATTTTTGATAAAGCAGTGAGAAATCCTCTGGTTCAAAGCCTTTCACCTCTGTAATAGACGAGAGTGCTGTGTGCATCTCAGCAACTCTTTTCCCCATCTTTTCGGTCATTTCGAGGAAAAATGGACCAATAAATGAGTCGAAATTTTCTATTTGATTTACAGATAAACCATCGAGTTCTTCTTTTTCACTCAATACTTTATCGAAAAAACTTTCAATGGATGTCTGCGTCCATTCCCAGGCGTCTCCCACGTTCGGTATCAGATCAGAAAGCAGGGAGATGGAGGTTGTTTCGAATTCCGGATTTTTATAGTCTAAACGCCCTACATAAGCAGGCATAGATTCAAAGGATGTATGCCGTGTAAGATTTTTCAGGATTTCTACATCGGGGTTTTCACCTTCCTGTGGACTACGATACATTTTCAAAAAATACCGATCGCCCAGATTTACTGATATATTCGATCTTTTGGAAGCAACAACATGATGTTTTAATGGCAGATCTTCTTCCTTGAGTTGTCTGAGTTTCCTGCCCGATGACCCTTCGATCTCACCTTTCAATCCTTTCATTTTTGCTTTGCGACGAATCAGGTTAAACAGCTCTGTCTGCAACGCACTGTCATAAATACCATCGTACAACAATGCCGGATTGTTGTCGAATTCTATGTTGGCGATCACAGATTCAGGATACAAGGTTCTGATCTCTGTAGCAACAGAATCCTGAGCCATGGAAAGGGGGATGAAATAGATGTCTTTTTTCCCTTCGATAACATCAAACTGCACCAGGAAAATATAGGAAATAATGGATGGTTTTCGAACAGGAACGATATCAATAATATTCACATCCTGCAGTTTGCGGGAGTTTCCTATAAACCATCTGCTTTTCAAAATAAAATGATAAAGGATGTTTTTGATTTGCTTTTGCAGTGTGCTGTTCATGGTTTTCCAGGCAGCAGATGATATTTTTATGTTTTCGTTGGCATCTGAAATCAGGTTCAGCTCTTTTTCTGGTTTTCTTAATTCAAACCAAAAATAGTTTTTAAATTGCATGGAAAATTTCCAGGGTTCATCGGTGATAACCGGAAAATCATTGCGGCTGAATACTTCCATGGGCACAGATCCGGTGTACTTCGACAGATCAAGTTCTGCGAATTGGGAGTACCTCGACAGATTGACCACAACCAGGATTGTTTCCTCCTTGTATTCGCGGATAAAGGCGAGCACTTTTGGATTTGAAGTATTAATAAATTCAATGCTTCCACGTCCGAAAGCCTTATATTGTTTTCTTTTGGCTATTACACGGCGCTTCCACCAAAGAAAAGAACTTGGGTTTCTTTCTTTGTTTTCTACATTTACGGTAGTGTAGTGGTAGTTGTAATCAATGACCACGGGTAAAAACAATTTCTGAGGGTCGGCATCAGAAAATCCGGCGTTTTTGTCGGGCGACCATTGCATAGGAGTTCTTACGCCATCTCTGTCGCCAAGATAATAGTTGTCGCCCATTCCGATTTCATCGCCATAGTAAACAATGGGTGTTCCGGGCATAGAAAAAAGCAGGAAGTTGATCAGTTCGATGCTCCTTGTGTCTCCCTGCAACAAAGGAAACAGTCGCCTTCTAATACCTACATTAACTCTTTTGCGGGGATCCTGTGCAAAACTTTTGTACATATAATCCCTTTCTTCGTCTGACACCATCTCAAGAGTGAGTTCATCGTGGTTTCGCAGAAAGATTGCCCATTGTGCTGCTTCAGGTATCTTTGGAGTTTGTTCCATGATATCGATGATGGGAAACCTGTCTTCCATGCGCAGCGCCATATATAACCTGGGCATCAGCGGAAAATGAAAAGCCATGTGGCATTCATCGCCATTGCCAAAGTAAGCCCGGGAATCGTTGGGCCATTGATTGGCTTCTGCCAGCAACATTTTATTGTTATGTTTTTCGTCTACATATTTTCGTAGCGTCTTAAGGTAATCATGTGTTTGGGGAAGGTTTTCGCAGTTGGTGCCTTCTGATTCAAAGAGATAGGGTACGGCATCAAGTCTGAAACCATCTACCCCGATATCAGCCCAAAAGTCCAGAATTTTCAGAACTTCTTTTTGTACACGCGGATTTTCGAAATTAAGGTCAGGTTGGTGAGAGTAGAACCGATGCCAGTAATAAGCTTTTGCCACATGGTCATAAGTCCAGTTCGATACTTCAAAATCCTGAAAAATGATACGTGCATCTTTGTATTTTTCAGGTGTATCGCTCCAGACGTAAAAATCCCTGTAAATACTTCCCTCTGCTGATTTTCTTGCTCTTTGAAACCACTTATGGTCAATAGAGGTGTGGTTGAGCACCAGTTCAGTAATGATTTTAAGGTCTCTTTGATGTGCTTCTTTCACAAATCTTTTAAAATCTGTCAGCGAGCCATATTCAGGATGAATATTGGTAAAATCAGCTATATCATATCCTCCATCTTTCAAAGGTGATGGATAAAACGGAAGTAACCAAAGTGTATTGACCCCCAGACTTTGAATATAATCCAGTTTTTGTATCAACCCTTTAAAGTCGCCAATTCCGTCTCTGTTGCTGTCGTAGAAGGATCTTACGTGCACCTGGTAGATCACAGCGTCTTTGTACCACAAATAATTTTCACTCTGCCGGGGTGTAGTGTCAGCCATAACTGATTTTTAAAATATACAATTAGTTTTGTGCAAAACTAAAAAACAATTTTATATCAATTATGCTTTTATGGTATTTTGTACGTTAGATGAATGGGAAAGCGCATTAATTTGGGTTGATTGAACATATTTGCACTATATTTATGGCAACCAAGTTACATCTAAAACAAATACTAATTCAGATTCTTCAGAATTTTTTAATGTAATTTCACTACTATAACCATCACCCATAACAGGAATAAATTGTTCAATTCTAAATGAGTACCCCCCCATGTAATCATCACTTGAAGGCCAATCATAATCATATAACCGAATTTTTTTGGTTTCAGAAAAATCCTCAAGTGTTATAGGAAGTCCTGAGGATATAACGAAAGGAATATC
>CAYMLS010000130.1:0-12825 GCA_964390665.1 uncultured Bacteroidales bacterium
TAAACCTCCCTGATCCTTTCATTTTGCCTGATCTTTCCACCTGTTTTTAAATAACCGGATATCTGGTTCCCGAGTGAAAATGAATATGTTATATCTGCCTGTGCTGTATAATTTTCGTCTTCCAGATTGTTGTTCGAAAAACCAATACCATTCCCTCCGTAAAATTCATCAAGTTCCCATTTTGCATATCTGAACATATCAAGAGGTTGTGCATCATCGGCCTCTGTTGTTAGTCCACTTTCACGTTCGGCACCCGTTCCATAACTCAGGGGCGTTTCGTTGGTGGTAATGCTTCTGCCCAGGTTAAAGTTTAAAAGTATCTGATCTGTAACATCAAATTCACCTCGCAGGTTGGTCGAGTGCAAATTGATCTCATTATCTGATGTATTAAAATTAAATTGAAGTGTTGATGTTGTGGGTCTGGCTCTCATCTCCCTGTTTGTAATATCGCGAAAGGTATTGCTTGTCATATGATCCAATACAATCGATCCGTTATTAAACTTATAATCGGTGGTGAAACTGATCCCATAGCGATCCCTGGTCTCGAGTCTGTTTCTTATTCTTGCTGAATTGCCCCTGTAACCTGATCCGTCACCCACGAGTTCATAATCCCCATCAAAACTATCTGTATTTCTGTTGGCAGTGTGGTAGTTGGCACCTGCAATGATTCCCAATTTATTGTCGAAGAAACGGTTTCCCACATTAAAACTACCTCTGTAGGTGCCCAGATTTTCGATCAAATTGTGGTATCCTGTTTCCAATTGAGCCGTTCCATGAAAACCTTCCTCAGCGGTTCTGGTGGTAAGGTTTATACTTCCTCCCACGGCATCTGCATCCATATCGGGGGTGATGGCCTTGTAAACTTCTATCCCTCCCAATACATCCGATGAGATCACACTCAAATCCACTGAGCGTGAGTTAGCGCCTGAAGAGGGTACGATCTGTCCATTGATGGTCACGGAATTAAACCTGGGTGAAACACCTCTTACGGTAACCTGCGATCCTTCGCCACCACTTCTGTTAAGGGTAATTCCGGGCAATCTCGATATAGATTCCGCTGCGTTGACATCGGGTATCTCGCTGATCTTTTCACTGGAAACAATATTTACTATTTTATTGGAGCGCACCTGCTGGTTGATGGCGGAGGCTTGTCCACGCATCTGGGCAGTCACCACCACTGTTTCTCCCAGCACACTTGTAAAATCTAATTCGTGTTCTCCAACATCAACTGTTTCTCCGGGCTCAACGGTTACTTCTATTTCCCTTTCTTTATATCCTACGTATCTCATGAGTAGCGTATGCTCTCCGGGAGGAACATTGGTAATTCTGAAAACCCCTTTTTCATCTGTTACGGCTCCTATAGAGGTTCCTTTGAGGGTTACTGTAGCAGAATAGAGAGGGTCCTTTGTGTTTTCTCCACCGAAAAATTTGTAAGACCCATCCAGAAGTACGCCGGTAATAACGCCTGTTCTGCCTGATTGCTGAGCAAAAGAAGACGCACTCAGCGTAAAATTAAATACAAACAAAACAGATAAAATTCTGTACAAGAGTAATTTAAAATTGTAAGTGTTTTGATGCATAGTCAGTTATTTTTTGTACATTTGATAGTAAATAAATAAGTGTGAATGGTTGGTGTGTTTTTGTAACAAAAATGATAGGTCAAAATTAATTTTTTATAAACGCAAACGATTTCGACCGTACTGACAAAGCATGTATAATTACACGAAAAGTATGTGACACTTTTGTGACAAAACATGTTTTAAAACTATGCAACTGGCAGTAAATAAGTTTGTTAAATGAATTTTATTTTGTCAACCCTTTAAAGTTATCTCCCTTATGAGCGAACAAATATATTTGCAGAAATGTCTGAAAAAAATAAAGAATAAGGTTCAGTGGGGTGAATTTTCGAAGTGGACATCCTATAATTTTGATCTTTTAAGTGATCATATTTTTGAGGAAACCAAAATCCGTATCAATAGCAGAACACTTAGAAGAATTATTGAAAACAAAAGGGCCATAAATCCACAAACCGCGACCAAAAATGCCCTTGTGCAATATGTTGGTTATCCTAACTGGGAGGATTTTAAGAAAAAGGTTTCGCAGAATGGAAACTCCTCTGATCATATGGATGATCATGATCTCTTTGAGGAGAATAAAAGTAAAATTCGTTTGCTTCGTTCTCCATGGGTATTTGCGGCCATAGGTTTGCCACTCACCATATTGTTGACGGTTTTTGCCTATCCCAACATACAACTATGGTTGAATAAAAAAATGGTGGAATTTAAATCTACTGAGCTTACAGGAGTTGCTCCCCATACGGTTAATTTTTATTACGATGTAAAACGGTTAAAATCCTCTAATATATTTATTGACCAGAATTTCTACGACGACGGAAAACTTGTACCCATAGAGAAATACCGGCATTATTATAAGGCGCAGTTTGATTTGCCCGATTATTACGCTGTGAAAATCGTTGCCGGTGGCGAAAAAATAAAATGTGTTGGTATTCACGTTACTACAGATGGATGGGAGTATATTGCCGGCGATAACTATTATCAAGGTACTCATGATCTACTTGTAAATAACTCTATGCTTTCCCTACCCGCTGAAAATTATACTACTAAACTGCAGGATGAACTTGCCAATGATTATCTTGTCTACAGAAACATCCGGAATTTTAATGCTATTACAGATGACATCGTTTTTGAAACCAGGTTCCGGAATTTGGGGTATCCTGAAAGTGCAGAAAAAGTTTGCAAAGAATCTAAAATAGAACTGATCAATAAACATGGAAGGGTATCGGTAAACTTTGTTGAACCAGGTTGCGAGAAGGGTTTGATAAGCGTGGAATTCGGAGAGAATATTTTAAATGGTGAGTTTGATGATCTCAGTACATTCTTTCAGGATACAGATTATTGGAGGAATCTGAAGATCGTGATCAAAAACAAAAGAATCAGTGTTGTGTTGGATAACAATGAGATCTATAATATCAGATACAAAAACGTGTTTAATCAATTACTGGGTCTTTCCTATGAATTTAAAGGGCTGGGGCAGATAAGCCACGTTAAAATTACAAAAGGTAATGAGGTTATCTATCATGAAAATTTTGATCAAACAGTAGCTCGTTCTTTTCAGGAAAAAACATCAACGAGGTAATCCTTGGATTTGAGGTTGAAATCTGAAAGACATACTTTTGTTTTTTTAAAGTTTTATCCAGGCATGTCTTCTTCAACTGTTATTTCTCATCCGGTCGTTTCAGATTGGGCATTACGCCATCTTTTGTGAATTCAGGCAGGTCTCTCCTTATGATTGCTTTATGATCTAACTGTTGAACAAAGAAATCTATATCAACATTTGTTTGGGGATGAAATTCGTTTCCTGTCATATAACGCAATATCTGGTCAAAAAAATATCTGGTGGCCGGATCGGTTTTCCCCAGGTCGAAAGTAGTGGTCAGTAATTTGCCATTACCTGTATTAACTTCGAGCAAGAACGAGTAAATCTGTGGCAGGGTGTCTTTATAACTGGGGAATCCCATAACAACAGGAAATACATCTTTTGGCCAACCGCGCATATCCATCATCACACCATTGCTGTTCCGGTTTCCGTGCAAGGGTTCATTTCCACTGATCATATTGCTGAAGGGCAGATCGCACCAACCATCGTGAGGCATTTTTTCCATCAATGGATGTGGGTATATTTTTGACCCCCTGCCAAATTCAGATCTTCCTGCTCCCCACTCAGTAACATGGCCGTCAAAGTGTCTGTCGCCAAGCAACAATACCCTGTTGCCTTGCTCAAGGAGCGTAATCATTTTGTCATCAAACTGGTCGGTAATGTACAAAACCTCATTGTCTGTATTTTCCAAACCCTCTTTCAGAAAAGGATAGGTTTGTTTAAACTGTCGGTTTAATGATTCATTCGCTATATGAACATGAACGGGGATAGAAGGATTTTTAAATGCATTCTCACCTGGCCGGTCACGCCTGTTATCTTCAACAATTCTTGGAAAAACCCAAAAATCCCATTGATTTTCGAGCATCATATCTCCGGAAACAAGTTTTGCTTTTAAATAAAAAGTCAAAAGAGTATCCGTTTGTGGAAGAAAAAAGTAATCAGAGGATATGCTATAAATATCTCCCACTTCTATGTTGATGTTTTTCTCTTCCACACTTTTGTAAACCTTTCCCTTTTCATCAACGATCTGCCAATGCAATGTAGCATTGGATATTTTCTCTTCTCCAAAATGCGAGCATTTGAGATTTACAGGCATGATCAGCGATCTGCGATCATCGGGATTTCTGCTGAAGAAAGTCCGGTCAGACCAGTGCTGATGCCATAACAAAACAGAGGGAGCATTGTATTTTACCATTTCATCCGGAGAAACAATTTTGGGATTGAAATAGTCATCCACCACACCCCAGATAAATGATCCTGCATCTCTGAAGGTACATAACTGATA
This sequence comes from uncultured Bacteroidales bacterium, assembly GCA_964390665.1. Classification (GTDB taxonomy): domain Bacteria; phylum Bacteroidota; class Bacteroidia; order Bacteroidales; family UBA7960; genus SKVR01. The sequence goes on from CAYMLS010000130.1 coordinate 4,463, forward strand.
TCCAACATAATGAATACCGTTGGTATTCCATGTGCCGGTAACGTCTTCGCTGAGTAAGCGGGCCTGTTCAAGCAATATTTTCCTGCTGCGCCCTTGCAGCAGTTGGGTGTTGCGTGTAAAAACCGGAAAAAGGCTATCGATCCCTGCTTCTTTTAATTTTTTTTCAGTATAAAGAACCCGCCAGGCCCGCAGTTTGCTATCATCAAAATTTGCTTTTAAATCCTGGTTGATATATGAACCACCAGCATTGCGAAATTCATGAAAAATATTCATTTTGTAGCTCTTTCCTTCGGCAGTTACAAACCAACCCGGACTATTTGTTGCCAATAAGCGGGTTTTATCAATCTGAAAGGCAAGATCACTATATTTATCGATGATATCCTGAGTGGGTACTCTTTCATTACCCATACTCCAGATAATGGCCGAAGGGTGGTTCTTATCCCGTTCAATCAATTTCTGCCAAAGGATTTCACGGTGCTCTTCGAAAATGAGCATAGAACCGTCAACCACATTAACTCCGTTGGAATTGAGAATACCCAATTCATCGCAAACATCCATAAACTCAATTCCGGGGAAATGGGTATGGTGCCGGATGAAATTGAATCCGTAATCGACGAAAATCTGCATTTTCTCCTTTATTTCAGAACGATCTGTCGGCGGAGATATGGTTCCGGGCCAATGTATATGACTCATATCTCCTCTGAGGTAAACCGGCTTGTTGTTCAGATATATGTGATGACCGTCAGTGCGTATCTCTCTCAACCCGAAGCGTTCACTCACATCATCAATAATCTTGTTCTTTTTTAGCAACTTCAATGTAACCACATACAAGTAAGGATCATGATCAAACCAAAGACGAGGATTATCGATACTCACATCAATAGTACCCTCATCAGATGACAAAACCATTTGTGCAGAGCCCACAACCCCGCCATTCTCCCAGGATGAGACTTCTGCTATAATTTCTGTATTCCCGGGGATTTCCCCATCAATTTTGTATTCGCAGGTGATTTTCCCTTCACTGATATCAGGAATAATGTATATGTCGTCAATGAAAGTATCACTGCTGCCAACCAGTTCCACATCCCTGAAAATACCCGACCAGCGCATCTCCATGGTAGAAACACCAAAACCATGAGAATTGGGAGGTGTTTTATCCTGGTAGGTTTGATTGTTATCTACTTTTACAACCACTACGTTTGTTTCACCTTTTTTGATGTAATCATTTACCGTAAAACCAAATGGCACATTCCCATAGTGATGCTCGCCAATAAACCGGCCATTAAGCCAAACTTTGCAATCGGTCATCACACCACCAAAATTAAGGTTGAAAACATCGGTTTTGGTGCCACGGGGTATTGTAAATTCTTTACGATACCAGGATGTTCCCAGCCATGGTTTGTCGCAGGTACCTGCCCATTCGGGTTGTGCCAGAGGCAGATATTCCAGCCCTTTTCCCTGTACTTCCAGGTTGCCCGGAACAATTATCTCATCATTGAATGATCGACCCGGAAGGTACCATTGTTCTTTTTCCCCCACTTTTTCAGGGTCCAGCTGAAATTGCCAGGTACCACTTAGTTTTGTATATTCCCGTGTTTGTGATGGAACTATTTCATTAACATTTACAGGTGATTTTTTGGGGGCGTTCTCCGTGTAAGCAAAAGAAACACTTATCCAAAGACTAAATGCACAAATGATTGATTTTTTCATGATGGGTATTGATTGGTTTATTGATTTTATTTTTAACTGTTAATGAGCGGCATATAGTTTCTCCGGGTTGGTTCCGTTTAAAATAGCCTCAGCACCGCACAATGCCTTTTCACGGGCAAATATAAATCCTGATCCACCGCTTGATATGGTTATAAATGCTGTTTTATCCTTTACAGAAAATAATATATCCATTTTGTTAATTTTAATGGTTGTTTGATCATCAGGTTATGCAGACTTTATGTTGAAGGATTTTAATATACCGGCAAAATCTAATCAACGTATCCAACACTTTTTCTTGCACTCTTAATCCATGTTTTGTCCATAAGATTCTCTGGAATTTTTCAGATGACTTTTCATAACTTGCTGTGATTTCCTGTTGTTATGTTGCGAAATGGCTTCAAAAATGGCTTTGTGTTCCACCCAGGCATCATACGCGCGTCCATCTTTACACGAGTTTTTTTCTTCGGAAAGATGATGAACTTTGGGTGTTATGAGCATGATCATGCTATGCAACAAAGGGTTACCCGAGTATTCTGCAATTTTTAAATGAAAAACCAAATCTTCATTTATACCCGAATTGCCATTTTGTATTGCTGTATGATGATTCAGAAGTACCAGTTCCAGGTCGGCAACCTGATTAACCGAAATTCTTTCGGCAGCAAAACCCGCCGCGTTGATTTCAAGTATTTCGCGTATCTCCATCAAAGAGTCTACATTGTTCCCGTCAAGCTTAATGATGTTGGAAATCATATTTTCAAGCAGCGAAATTCCCTGACCAGATACGACCGTACCACTTTGTGGATATGTTTTTACGATACCGTAAAATTCCAGTTTTTTGATGGCTTCGCGCACATGTCCGCGTCCAATATTAAATTTCTCTGATAAATTGCGCTCCGGCGGAAGTTGATCTCCGGGGTTTAAAATTCCATCCACAATCAATCCCCTGATTTTTTCCAGGACAATGTCAGAAGGTTTTTGCGCTTCTATCGATTCTATTCTGTCGAAAAGTTCCAGATTCTTTTTTGGCATGTCATTGAAATTTGATGATTGGTTAACCAATTGTAAAGGTAGGGAAATTTTCCGAAATCCGATAAAAAGACATTGACATGGTTTATTTCTTTGTGGTTTGTATTGCAGCGGTCATGATAAGATGTCGCCTATGAGCGCAGAGCGATGGCAATAATAAAATATGAAGAATGACCCCGCCAAAATAGTCATGAAGATACCAGACCAAAAAGAACCGGAAGACATTGTTGCGGAATATGAAAAGTGGAAAGGAAACGACCTTCCTTCCCGTCAGATCAAATAGGATAATGTGGCGGTATTATAATGAAAGAACTATCCGGTTATGAATTGTCTTGCCAATACGAATAAAAATAAATAACGTAAAATTACGTTACTTCAAAAATATGACGTATTTTTGCGTTATAATCTTCTGGAGGAACCCCAAAGGGTTGTTTTCCGGTATTTAACAGATGGAATAATGATTTTTTGCCCCGATCTCTGAAATAAATTAAACTTTGAAAATATGACGATACCTGCCAAAAATGGATTTGATGAAAAACTGGTGCATCGTGCCAGGTTGTTCAAAGCGCTTGCACATCCGGCCCGTCTGGAAATATTACTCTATCTTTCAGAAATGAAAACCTGTATGACAGGAAATATTGCAGATGAGCTTCCACTGAGCAGAACCACAGTAAACCAGCATTTGAAGGAATTGAAAGATGCCGGATTGATTAAAGGTACCGTGGATGGAGTCAGAACCAATTATTGTCTTCATGGAGAAACCATTCAAACTATGAAAGAACATATCCATGATTTCCTGGAGCAGATAGTGGCGAAAAAAAATTTTTGCTGACCATCAGGGCATCTGTTTCCTTTGATGAACCGAGCCACGACAAAAAATTTGACACAGTTCTGCTGAGCATCCCGAAGTACACGCGAATGTTTAGATTTCGCGGTATGGTAAAACCTGAAGTCATTGTGTTGGCGGGCTCTCTCGCTGAAAAAACGAGAACCGAATGAATCCAATTATAACCAGATAAAACCATGTATCAATATAACAATGAAACAATGAAACAATGAAACAATCCAGCAATCCAAACCTGGAGGTTCCATCTACACAATTGAAAAACAAATGATAAACAGATGAACGTTTTTTACAAACCCTAAATTGAAAATAGCATATGCGAATTCTTATTTTATGTACGGGTAATTCATGCCGCAGTCAAATGGCGCATGGATTTTTAGCATCTTTTCATCCCGAATTAAAAGTACGATCTGCCGGAACAGAAGCCAGCGGAAAATTAAATGCCCAGGCTGTTGCTGTCATGAAAGAAGAAGGCATCGACATCAGTCATCATACCTCTGATCCTGTAGAGAAATATATTGACCAGGAATGGGATTATGTGATCACTGTTTGCGGAGGTGCCAATGAGAACTGCCCTGTGTTCACAGGAAAAGTTAAAAACCGTTTACATATGGGTTTTGATGACCCTTCTCATGCGGTGGGTAGTCCGGAGTTTATAGAGAGCGAGTTTATAAGGGTTCGGAATGAGATACATGAGGGGTTTTTGAAATTATTCAAAGAGGAAATTGAACCTGGTTTGTAAATCTGGTGGATCATCTGGATAATGACTAAGGAAGTGGAGATGTTTGATTTTAATTGAGAAATGATATTTGTGAAACAAAAATAAAAGAAATGGAAAGCAATGACTTGAAAGCGATCGTTCAAAAAAAATATGGTGAAATTGCTCTGCAATCTGCTAACGAAAGTGATTCGTCGTGTTGCGGACAAACTGCCGGATGCTGCTCTGAGGGTTACACATCTTTCAGTGAAACCTATGACCACCTGGAGGGGTATTCGGGAGATGCCGACCTGAAACTGGGATGCGGTATTCCCACGGAGTTTGCCAACATCAAAGAGGGTGATCATGTGCTGGATCTGGGTAGTGGAGCCGGCAACGACTGTTTTGTTGTAAGACCACTGGTGGGAGAGAAAGGGATGGTTACGGGAATTGATTTTACACAGGAAATGGTGGATAAAGCCAAAATTAACGCCGGTAAATCGGGTTTTGAAAACATCCATTTTGTTTATGGTGATATTGAAGATATGCCACTACCTGATGACCAGTTTAATGTTGTTGTTTCCAATTGTGTGCTAAATCTGGTGCCTGATAAAAACAAAGCTTTTCGGGAAATATACAGGGTGCTGACACCCGGAGGCCATTTCTGTATTTCTGATGTGGTACTGCAGGGAGCATTGCCTCAAAAACTGAAAACCGATGCCGAATTATATGCGGGCTGCGTTTCAGGTGCTCCTGGCTTGAAAGAATACAAGGATATGATCATAGAAAATGGATTCACAAACCTGCAAATCCATAAAAAACGGGCGATTGAAATTCCACACGCTCTGTTAAGTAAACATTTGAACGATCTTGAAATAAAGGAATTTCTCAATGGTGAATTGGGCATTTTCTCCATAACAGTTAGTGCACAGAAATCCATCTGACGAATGTTTGGCAATGACAAGCCAGGGTGATTGTTTTTCCGTGGTTTGTTTTCTGTTTTAGATGGTTATCGTTTTATTACTGATTTCACTCTGAAAAGTTTGTTGTCCGCAAACCATTGCCCGGCAAATTCAATTACACGAACCGTAAGCCCGGACAATCCAATTGACAATAATTATGATGCCCGACATTCAGATAAATAGAAACACAGAATTTTCGCAGATTTACCGAAAACAAGTTTTCTCAATTGATTCATTACTCAAAAAAGAAATGACATGACAGATCCGGTTCAGGAAACAGTGGTGACGGAAAACCCCAAAAAATCAATTGGGTTTTTCGAAAAGTATCTTACCATTTGGGTCGCTTTAGGGATATTTGCTGGCATTGGGCTGGGATATTTTCTTGGAGACCGCATGGAGTTTATCAGCAATATGGAAATTGCCCGGGTAAACATACCGGTGGCCATTCTCATCTGGATGATGATTTATCCTATGATGCTTCAGGTTGATTTTGCCAGCATTGGTAAAATTCGTCGTAAACCACGTGGCATTTTATGGACATTGATCATCAACTGGGCCATCAAACCTTTCTCCATGGCATTTTTTGCCTGGATATTTTTCTCAAAAATTTACGCTGCCTGGATTGATCCTTCATTGGCAGGAGAATATATTGCTGGTGCTATTATTCTGGGCGCTGCACCTTGCACTGCCATGGTTTTTGTGTGGTCTTACCTTACAGATGGCGATCCCAATTATACCCTTGTGCAGGTTTCTGTCAACGACCTGATCATACTGGTGGCATTTATACCTATTGTAGGGTTGTTGCTGGGCATTACAAATGTTTCCATTCCTTATGATACGCTTGTGGCCAGTATTTTAATATTTGTAGTTGTGCCGCTGGTTGCAGGGGTTGTAACACAAAAAGTGTTGGTGAGCAGCTACGGAAAACAATGGTTCCAAAAGTCATTTCTCCCCCGGCTCAAACCTCTGAGCATTATTGCATTGCTGGTAACATTGGTGCTTTTATTTGCTTTTCAGGGGCAAAACATTCTTCATAACCCCCTTATTATCCTTTTGGCTGCCATCCCTCTGATTATTCAAACCTATTTCATTTTCTTCCTGGCATGGTTCGGAGGGAAAAAACTTAAACTTACCCACGCCATTTGTGCTCCCGCAGCCATGATCGGAGCCAGTAACTTCTTCGAACTGGCGGTGGCTGTTGCCATTGCCATGTTTGGTCTGCAATCGCCAGCGGCACTGGTTACCGTTGTGGGTGTACTGGTTGAAGTTCCGGTAATGCTTTCATTGGTTGCTTTTGCCAATAGAAATAAGTATTGATTTCTGCTGGCAAAAACACCCATTTTTATGATTTGCTTTTTGTCTTTTATTCCAAATTTTACCTCAACGGAATAGAGAAAAGATGTTTCCTTTTCCCGCCTTTTGCCTGTAAGACAGAGGGTCTTTTCTGTCTTTTATTTTCGCTTGTCTTTGGTTGATCTGCTTCATCGCTGCCGTCATGCAACGGTTGTCTGTTTGCGTGTTAAAACCGGTCATTTTTTTTATTTCTGTCCCTTTGATATTCTGATTTTATTTGTATCTTGCAATTGGTTAACCAAAAATACGGGTGGTACGTTTGGAATCCTATAGAGCCGAAAAAAAAACTGTCTTTTTTGTTATTCCCGACAATGGTGTATTTGAGTCACTAAAACATCCATCCAGACATTAACCACCTTTTTTTATTATCACTTAAAACTTTCAAAAAAATGATGGCAAAATTGATCTTATCCAGCAGGTACATCTTATTATTGATGATTGTCTTTTTACCCCTTATGTCCCATGCTCAAAAGTCATTTATTCCGTGGGATGAACTTAACAATCCGGTATATGAAAAGGAAGACTGGTCGGTAAAGGATGCCACCATGATTTATGTTGAGGAATCAGAAATGTTTTATGTTTTCTTTTCAGCATTTTTTTACGTCGGCGATCGTGTTAACAGCCATGTAGTAGGGGTTAAAACCGCCGACTGGGTCAATTTCAGTGAACCTCTTTTCATTTGGGAAGGTGAGCATCTGGGGTATCATGGGGTTTGCTCCCCGGAAATTGATTATTTTGATGGCAGGTATGTGCTTACTTACAATGGATGGGGAGACAAGAAAGGCAAACTAAATCAGCTGTATTATGCCGTTTCTGATGATCTGGAAAACTGGGAGAAGGATATTCCTTTGGCAAGGGAAGTTACGGAAAACTACCGGGCTATTGATGCCGAGGTTGCCCTGCACAACAATGACTGGTACCTTTTTTATAAAGAAAGCAGACCTTTCGGACATCTGCCCCGTGTTGATCTTACCCGGGTTGCTACCGCCCCTGATCTTGATGGCCCCTGGGAGTTTGTTTATTCCGGATACGTTCAGTTTTCTCCTGCTGATACGGCACATGCCAATTTGATCTATGAAAATTACAGACTGCTTGAAATTGATGATGTATGGCATCTGATCGCTTCGGGATACTGGCCGCACGAACCCTATTTATATGAAATTGGAGGCGATGCCAACGATAAGGGTTGGTGGGGTGTTTGGAAAGAAGGGCAAATGCTCGAAATCCCGCCCAAAGAAGGTTTTAATACTGCACATAAGGCGAATGCCGCTCATCTTCAGGATTGGAGAAAATACGACGGTTATTTTTATCTGTTGTTTGCCGGGAATACAGAAAATGAATCCTTCTGGACGCGTGGGCACAATAAACTTGGTTTGGCCAGAAGCAAAGACCTTATCAATTGGGAAGTACCGGGAGAGTAAGACAAATTACTTTGGAGTAATAAATGATTTTTTTAAATGTCAATGTCCACAAAAACAAGTGCTTGCGCCGGGATACAGATGTTTTCCGATAGAGTCAGATGATTATTAGAGGATTCCGGAAAGGCGGACAAATATTTTGAATGAATATGATAAACCAATAATTGAAATCAGATGAACCTGTCCATGATCAAAATTTTGATGCACACGTGCATGATTATTTGGCGGGCTCCCCCGTAAGAAAAGAACAGTGCAAACATCTGACCGAATTAATCAAATTATAAACAGATAAAGTTATATAGTCTTTGCAAGAAAACGCCAAATACTGCGTTATTCTCGTTTTTGAATCAGTC
>CAYMLS010000131.1:0-12627 GCA_964390665.1 uncultured Bacteroidales bacterium
TTTCATCTTGATCACGCTTAGTTTTGCTTTTACACTATCGGCCAGTAAACCTTCATTGTTGAGAAATGTAGCCAGTTCGCCTACTGTGAATCCATGAACATAAGGAATAGGAAACTGACTTACAAACGATTCAAAACCCTCTTCTACCAGAGGACCTTCAAATTTATATCCACCCAGTGGATTCGGCCTGTCGAGTACCATGAACTCAATATCATTTTCAGCGGCAGCTTCCATCGCCAGTCCCATGGTGCTGATGTAGGTGTATGATCTGGAACCAATATCCTGGATATCATAAATGAGTATATCAATATCTTCAAGCATATCAGGGGTGGGTTTGCGTGTACTTCCGTAAAGGCTGAACATCGGAATACCGGTTTTGGGATCGTAGTCGTTGCCTACGAGGTCTCCTGCACTGTAGTTTCCACGAACACCATGCTCGGGGCCATACAGAGCGATTAGTTCAAAGTTATCCGCTTCTGCCAGAATGTCAACGGTCGACTTCAGGTTTTTATCCACGCCTGTAGGATTGGTGATCAGACCCACCCGCTTTCCCGTGAGGGGTTCGAAGTTTTTGTCGCGCAGCACCTCAATGCCGGTTTTTACCTGTGCCTGCATGGGAAGAACCATAAGTAGCAGGAGGTAAGGAAAAATGAATTTTTTAAAGATCAACATGAAAGGATGGTTTTGATGTATCAAAAAAAGGGGTTTTTAAAAATTATTCAAAACAAAAATAACCATTTTTGATATAAGAACCGAACATGTTTTCAGATAAAAAACAAATAGTTTGCAGTTTAAAAAGATTTGTTGGTTCTTTCAGAAGGTCATTCGTATGTTTTCATATTGGTAATGTTTCCGTTTTCAAAGTCAACTCTTCGTATTCGTTTGCCTTCCTGGTTGTAAATATTCCATCTTCCTTGTTTTACGCCTTCCTGGTAATCTCCCTGTTCTCTGATCTCTCCATTTTGATAAAAGGAAATGAATTCACCGTGCATCCTGTTGTTTTTGAACTCCATCTGCCGGAGTTTTTGTCCTCTTTCATCATAAAAATACCACATACCGGTTTTCATATCATCGTTATAGTTTCCTTCTTCCATGATATTTCCATTGGCGTAATGGTTGGAAAAGCTGCCATTGAGCATGCCGTTGCTGTAATGTGCCACTCTCTGTATATTGCCGTTTTGCAACCAGTTTACAGATTTTCCTTCCCGTATTCCATTTTTGTATTGTACTTCATATTTTTTTTGTCCGTTTTCATGCCATCCTTCCCACAAACTATCCATCTTTGCCTCATGAAACCATCCTTTGTCTTTCATTTGTCCGTTTTCGTACCAACTGGTCCACAAACCATGTTCAAGGTCATTTTTAAACGGTCCTTCATGGCTTTTTCTTCCACTTTCATACAAGGTGGTCCATCGTCCGTTTCTTTTTCCTTGTTCTATCCATCCAAATCTTAATTTTTCACCAGTTGTATAGAAGTAGGTCCATTCTCCATGCTGTATACCCTTCTCAAAATCACCTTTGCTGGAAACTATTTCGTTGGGAAAATAATATACCCATGTACTGTCCTGAAGATCTTCAATTGTTTTTCCCTCCATTTCTTTGTTTCCGTTTGCGATCCACCAGGTTGCATATCCATGGAGTTGATTGTTTTTGTATGTACCATGAAATTTTTCATTGCCGTTTTCAAAGAATTCGCGGCTGTCACCGTGTTTTTGGTCCAAGTGGTAGTTGGAAATTTCTTTCATTTGTTCGTTCTGGTAAAAATACGTCCATTCTCCCTGTTTCATCCCTTTCCTTATGGGTCCTTCCATTTCCATTTTTCCATCGGGATACCAGGTTTTGCTTATACCTTTGTTGTGTTGTATTTCAGCCCATTTTTGGCCATCTTCATACCAGTACTGCCAAAGTCCCACTTTTTCTTCATATTCGTACCATCCGCACGACCATAGTTGACCGGATCTGTAGAAATACCTGTATTCTCCGTTTTTATCTCCGTTATCTTTGTATCCGGTTTCCTTAGTGTTGCCGTTGGGGTAGTAAGCCTGGAATTCTCCGGTATCATAATTTTGTGTTTCTGCCAGCCTTCCCCGATCATCATAGAACTGCCATATTCCTGTTCTGCTGTTGTTTTCATAAACCCCTTCAGCACTTTTTCCGCCATCAGGATAGAGGTATATCCATTTTCCGGTTTTTCCGTTTTTGCTCCAGCCTCCTTTGGCGCTAACATTGCCATCGGGATGAAATCCAATATAAATGTCTTCATCCAGGTTTACTTCGTGGGTTTTGGTACTGTCGCTGTCAAAAAAGGTCCATGTACCGGTTCTTTCACCCATATCGTAGTTGCCCTGTTCACGCACCGTCATGTCCTGGTCGTAATACTTCCAGAACCCGTTTTTCATTCCCTCGTTATAAGGTCCTTGGCCCATAAGGTCGCCGTCCTGCAAACGGACAGACGGCGTTTGTGCCGGAGATAGTTGGCTGAGCAAAACAAAGAGAAAAAAAAGAATTGTAATACGATCAGTCTTCGCAAAATGTATATGCATTTTATTCGTCTGTTGGTTTTTGGTTTATTATTTTGCACTGATAAAACGCAGGGATGTCAGCGCATATTTTTTTATTTGAGAATATCTTTTTTCATATTTAAGGTTACTTTGGTATTGTTGCTTCTGTAATCGAACAGCAGGTCGCCGGTTTTGCGGTATAACCTGATGTAATTCAGGGGGTACCAGACCACCATTTTGCCCACCTCGATCCTTGAAAGAATATCGATCTGTTCATCATTATTGGCAAGTGTAACGATCCGTATGGTTGATTTATCTTTGATCCTCAGTTTATCAAAATACACATCATCGCCATCTTCGGTTCTGATCTCAATGACACCTGACTTATTTTTGAGGAAATATATCTTGCCAATATTTTTGAATGTTTCAGGGAAGTTACGGGAAAAGGAGGGATTACTTTTGCTGATGGCTTCCTGCGCTGCAGTTCCGGGGAAAACGGTACCATCTGCTTTGGACAGGTTGATGGCGGCAAACAGGCCGGCAATGGAAGATTCTACCTTTTGATTGATCATTTCGCGGTTTTTTCTGATCAACATATCGGCGTAATTCATGGATCCTCCGCTGGCGGTCTGGGGTGCATCTTCTACTGAAAGACCGCTGGTATTGCCAAATGTGCCGGTAAGCACCACACCTGTTTCACCGTCGTTGTAGAGGCCGCTTAACCGTTGGCGTGGATCATTGTAATATTGTACATTTTTGGTTTTCCCATCCAGGTTCATATGCAGCGCATAGGCAACTGCATTATCGGTATTGGCTGTATTGAAGTTTGCTGGTTCTGCCCATATCAACCTTCCCTGAGGGCGAAAAGCAGCCATAAATACATCTTTCCCCTTGTTTTCGTTTTTAATATTTCTTCCCTGAATGGTCAGGTTTTCGGAAAAAGTGCCTGCCATCACGATCTGGTTTCTTGAATCTATGATCAGAGAGAATCCGGTAGCATCATTTGAAGATTGTAGTTGATGCGCCCAGAGGATTTCCATGTCACTATTTAAAGCCGCTACAAAACCTTGTCTGTTCTCATTTGCAGCGGTGATTCGTGTGTTTTCATCTCCGAATTCAGTTGTAAAATATCCGGTAATATAAATATTTCCCGATACGTCGGTTGCCATGTCTCTGAAGTTGTTACCTCTGTATCCACCGTATTCAAAAACTTTGTTCCATACTTTTTCCGAAAGTTCGTAAAAATATTTATCGGTATCAACGATCCAGGAGGTGGGTGTGATGTTTGCGTAATCAGGCATGGTAAGTCCGATAGGAGCATTGACAAATGTAGGGTCTGCCACGACAAATTCCTTACCGTCGATGACCACATAGTCTCCGGGAGGGTTTCCATTTTCAAAATGGACAGCAGTGGCCAGGTGCTCAGGATATAAAAGAGCAGCTACCTGCTTATGGGCAAAATTTCTTACCAGCCAGGCAAACAAAACGGCCCGGTCGTCGCAATCGGAATAGGCATAATGAACCACCTCATCGGGCAGCATGTATCTTTGACCGCCAAAGTGCTCAATGTCGGTTTGATACTCAAAAGAGGTTTGCACCATTCGGAGCAAAAAGTTTACTTTTTGCGTTTCGTTCATGTTTTCGAGAAGGGGGGTAAGGACATTTTCGCACGACTGCACGAACGTATTGGATGCATCGGCATCGAGATAAATATTCATGTGTGCCTGTGGTTGGTCGGCCAGTACATCTATCAAAACGGGGTCGTATTGTAAGGTTATTTCATAGTAATCCCCGTCAAAAGGGAATTCGATTGTTTTTTCCTTTCCCTGCAGGGCAAAGTCAGGGGTTTTATAAAAATTCATGTCAAAATCTTTAAAAGCGCCCTTCATACTTTCAGAGTATGTAAATACCTGGGCATCGGAATTGCTTCCGATCAGGTAATATGTTTTTTGATGGAGATCAATCCGGGGAGTATTATAAACAATATTGCTGAATGGCATGAGCAGAACCAGTTGATCTTCCTGTCTTGCCAGTCTTATATCGTATCCGGCCTGCAAAAGCAAAAACCAGGTGTATAGTTTGGTCTCCTGTTTCCGGTCTTTTGCCAGTTGGGCAGAAAGGTTGTGTGTGAGCACATACAACGCCCAGTCGTTCATGCCGGTTTCTTCGGCAATTTCAAGGATGCTGACCAGGGTAGGGGTGAAGTTTTTTTCTGCAACAGCAGTAAACCACTGAGCAATTTGTTCTTCTGTAATGCCATTGCTTTTTGCGCCGGGGAGCGATCTGTCGACATCCACCCTGAAGTTGCGCCCGTAGAAATAAACGCTCATTTGGGGTATGTTTCGTTTTTCAGACTCTTTGGGAAGAATGGTTATGGGTGCTTTAAACTTTTCTTTTCCAGGTATGGTTGCTTCGGAGGGTGTGATGCGTCCGATGGCCACATTCCCTCTTTTTTCGGGTTCTGTTTGGTTGTAATCCGGAATTACATCAGGTTTGGGGTCTGTTTCGGGTTGGGCACCTTGTAGTGTCTGTCTTCTTTCCCAGTCTTGTCTGAGGTATTCGGCATATTCACGGTTTCGTTTTTCAACATAATCTTCAAAATCCTTTTTCATGGCTTGCATGACACTGTCGCGCTCATTCACAAAACTTTTAAAGTCTTGTTCCTGTTGTTTTTTAAACTCTTCAAAACCTGGGTCCTGCGCAAAATTCATCATGGGGAATAACATTCCAACCAACAGGCAGATGATGATTTTCCTTTTCATAATACTTGCTTTTAGGTGAAAAATATGTTTGAAAGCACGCCTTTTTTAAACGAGGATCCGTTTGAGCGGTGCCCTTTTGTTGAATGCGTAAATTTAAGAAAAAGATAGTAGATAGCCCTCTAAAAGAGCTGTATAAATTGATTAAAAATCAGGATTTAATTTTTTTACTGCCACCCAGGCCATCAGTCCCATTCCCGTTTGAAGGGCATTTTCATCAGGAAGGAAAGTTGCTGTGTGCACATTGGTGGTTTTGTTTGTGGCGTTGCAGACACCTAAGCGGTAAAAACATGCCGGTATTTCATGCGAATAAAAGGCAAAGTCTTCAGCGGTCATGGAAAGATCAAGTTCTTCAGTATTTTCTTTTCCCAGATACTTTATGGCACATTTTCGGAAATGGTCAGCCATTTGGTCATCATTACTCAGGAAAGGATATCCTTTTTCAATTCTCACCTCGCATTCTGCACCCATGCCTTTTGCGGTGAGTGAGGCCATGGATCTGATTTTCTGGTGTACCTCCTTTCTCCATTGTTCGTCAAAAGTGCGAAAAGTTCCATCGATGGTTACTTCAGAGGGTATAACATTCATTCTGCCGTTGGCGATCATCCTGCCGAAAGAAAGTACCGAGGGTATCCAGGGTTTGGCATTTCTGCTGACGATCTGCTGCAGCGCCACAACAATATGGGAAGCAATGAGTACTGTGTCATTGACCAGGTGAGGAGTAGCTGCATGTCCACCGGTACCTTTGATGGTTAAATAAATTTCGTCGGCAGATGCCATGTACATGCCATTTCTGATCCCCACCTTGCCGGTTTTGATCTGTGGTGCCACATGTTGACCAAATATACCCAATGGTTCAGGGTTTTTCAATACCCCTTCTTTAATGAGCAAGCTGGCACCTCCCGGAAAGCTTTCCTCTGAGGGTTGAAAGATCAACTTGATGGTGCCTCCCCATTTGTTTTTTAATCGGTGTAATATTTTTGCGGCTCCGATCAGCGATGCCATGTGCATATCATGTCCGCAGGCATGCATAACTCCTTTGTTCGCCGATTTATAATCTACATCGTTTTGTTCATCAATCGGCAGGGCGTCCATATCAGCCCTGAGTGCCAAAACCTTGTCTGAGGGTATTTCCCCTTTCAGGATCGCCACTATACCTGTTTGCGCAATTCCGGAAGTATAGGGTATACCTTCTTCATTGAGCACTTTGCAAATGTATTCAGCCGTTTTGTATTCTTTGAGTGAAAGCTCGGGGTATTGATGCAAATGGCGTCTGATACCGCGGATTTCTTCAAATAGTTGTTTGGAAAGTACTTTGATGTTTTCAATCATAAACAGTTTCTTTTATCAAAATTCTTGCTTTCACAAAAGTAGGAAAATACCTGTAAAGCTGTTCGCTTTCAGCATCTTTTCAGTATAATTTCAGAAACATTGCTTTTCGGGTTGATGAAGAATCAAACCTTGTGGTTTTGTCCAAACCAATTTTTATTAAAATTCTGACTGTTAAAAACCCAAGGGCATGGGATCAGGCGATCACTTCTTGTAAACGAATATTCTTCAAAAGGATACAGCGCTATTTTGCCAAAACCAGTGTGCAAAATCCATTTCTGCAAAAGTGGATAATGGTTCCACGCCGAAAACTCGTTTTCGGAGAAATTCGTGCAATGACCATGTTTTTATTTATCTGAATACCAGGCATTATGATTGATGTCAATTGGCTTCGCCGAGTTTACGGTTCATGTAATTTGTGGACAGTATACTTTTTAGAGAGGACTCAATAATTTAGTTTTCCACTTTCTAAATGTTAAAAAATAAAATAGTTCCCGGGATTTCCGGTTTGGGAAAAAAAGTTATCATTCGTTTTTGCCGGTATACCCTCAAAAATGTAGTGAAGATACACGATAAATGTCTTTACAGCAAGATATTGAAAATGTTCTGAATGTTAATTGCAACTGAAGGAATGATCTGTTGTGATTTTATGTTGTTTGAACCATTAGTTTTTCTACCTTTATGGGCTGAATTTTACGCTTGTTTAAAACGTTTCAATAACGGTGGAAACATTTCATACCCTCAGTAAACAAGCGCTATTTGAAGGTATGATTTGTTTTGTGTTTTTTTTAAGATATTACTGATTATGAGTTTTAAGGAATTAAAGATCGGAGGTTTAACCATCCCCGTTCCTATTATACAAGGGGGTATGGGTGTGGGTATATCCATGTCTGGTTTGGCCGCTTCGGTAGCCAATCAGGGAGGAGTAGGCGTTATTTCGGCAGCCGGATTAGGGTTGGTGCATCGCAACAGTGCCCTGAGTTACCTTGATGCCAACATGGAGGGATTGAGAAAAGAGATCAGAAAAGCCAAAGAAAAAAGCAAAGGCATTGTAGGTGTGAATGTAATGATGGCCATGACCAATTTTGCTGATCTTGTGCGCACTTCCATTGCCGAAAAAGCAGATATTATTTTTTCGGGTGCCGGTTTGCCCCTTGATCTGCCAAAATTTTTAATGCCCGACAGTGTTACAAAGCTTGCCCCTATTGTTTCTTCGGGCAGGGCAGCAAAAATTATTTGTGAAAAGTGGAAATCTCTTTTTGATTATCTGCCCGATGCCATCGTGGTGGAAGGGCCCAAAGCAGGCGGTCACCTGGGGTTTAAACAAAACCAGATAGAAGATCCGCAATACAGTCTGGAGGAACTTGTTCCTCAGGTTGTGGCAACGGTAAAAGTCTTCGAGGATAAATATAACTGCAAGATACCTGTTATTGCGGCAGGAGGCATTTACAGCGGAAAAGATATTTACGACATTATGAGCAAAGGCGCCAGTGGGGTGCAGATGGGAACCCGTTTTGTAACCACCACCGAGTGTGATGCTTCTGATGCTTTTAAACAATCCTACATTGATGCTGTACAGTCAGATGTGGAGATCATCAACAGTCCGGTGGGGATGCCGGGGCGGGCAGTGAAAAATAATTTCATCAACAAGGTGAAGGATGGGTTGAAAACACCCATCAAATGTCCTTTTCACTGCATTAAATCCTGCGACATCTCGAGCAGTCCTTATTGTATTATCAATGCATTATACAGTGCCTACAAGGGAAATATGAATAATGGATTTGCCTTTGCCGGAAGTAATGCGTTTTTAGCCAATCGCATCAGCTCGGTTAAAGAGGTCTTCCAGGAATTAATGGATGAGTTTCGTAGTGCTGTTTCGGGATCAGAAGTGGAAAAATCTACCCGTTGAGAAAGGGGCAGATCTCTTCCATATGATTACTTAAAATAAGAAACCCTGGCAAATCATCGAATGTTGATTGCCAGGGTTTCTTATTTTGCGGGGTTTCGCAATTTGCATTTCGGCATATTGGGTCATAACTCATATACAAGGATCATCATGAGTTATCGCCCCGTTTTTTTATTTTCTTGATTTGCTTCTTTTTTTCGAGCAATTCGATGTTGAGTTGTGCTGTTTTTTTTCTGAATTTGCTGTTTTCTTTTCTCAGACAGTCCCTTTCTCTTTTGATCCGTATGTTTTCGCCCAGGGTTTCCAGGAGTTTTAATAAGTAGGGATCCTGCGATTTTTCATTGATCAGTTTTTGGATGGATGCCGGGATTTGTTTCCCTGTGCAAATCACTGCCAACCCTTCGCTGTATGGAAATTCAAAGGTGGGATACTGGTTTTTGATCTCTTCATAATATTTCCATACCCCAAATCCACGGTCTTTTACCCGGCTATCGTGCAAAAGAATGATTCCTTTTGATGACATTTTGGGCAGCCAGCATTCAAAATCGTGTTTTACTGCCTGGTAGGTGTGCGTACCATCTATATGCAACAAATCGATACTGTTCTGAGGAAAACCGGACAGCGCCTGATCAAAAGTCATCCGTTTCAGGGTTGAAAAGTGGCCGAACTCATTTTCATTGATCCTGCTTACCCTTTCAAAAACATCATTTTTGTACTCTCCCACATGGATATCTCCCTGCCAGGTGTCAACGGCAATGCATCTTGCGGGGATTTCCAGGTCTTTTACAGCCTGACAGAAAGCAAAGTAAGAGTTTCCGCTATAGGTTCCCAGTTCAGTGATCATTTCCGGTTTCATGGTTTCAACAAGAAAAAATGCGAAGGGAATATGTTGAATCCATCCGTGAGGATTATCGAGAAAACGGGGTTGCTGTAAAAAATAATTGTACACTGTCATAAAATCCCGAAGGTTGCAAAAAGAACAGGAATAGGGTCAAATGCAAAAAAACCAGGAAATTATCTCACAAGAATTTTTCCACTTATACTTTTACCATCCGCAGACAATGTATAGAAATACATTCCTTCGCCAACAGGGTTTCCCTGCATATTTGTGCTATTCCAGAAAAAGTTGTTTTGGGAGGGATTGAGTACGTTTTCTTTTTTAAAAACCAGTTGCCCTTGTAAGTTGAATACTTCCAGTGTATAGGCACTGTCTGCCTGATCAAAAGAAAAATAAAAACCATGATCAGAGGGATTGGGCGAAATAGTGGGTTTCAGATCACTGTCTGCTTGCTGCAGGTCATCCGAAAGTGCCACACCATGGTCAGGGAATTCCACGGTGGAGTATAATCTGTATTCACCGGGCTGCAAGGTAATGGAGCTGGTCAGGTCGGTTACTTCGAGGGTTTCACGCGAAAAGAACTCGTACCATGTTCCGGTTTGCTGAAAATTGGGTATGAAAGTAGATTCTGTAACGTTGAAATTTCCAACGATGGTAACATTGGCAGATGCATGGTTCAGATGTATTCTTTTCACACCGCCTGACAACGAAAGGTCGTAGTCTTCTGTACGAAATACTTCCTGTTCTTTTTTCAGGTTGATCAACATGCTGTAAACGTCGTAAAGTCTTTTCCGGCGCCAGTCATCATAATAATCCCAGCGGATGGGTTTGGGGTCTACCCGGCATCCATCATCAATGGATCCGTTTTGACAATGGTTGATAGAAAAATCGTAACCCAGTTCACCGAATTGCCATATCATCTTGGGTCCGGGTATGGTGAAATAGAAGGCAGCCATCAGTTCGCCCCTTTGCAGAGCAATGCCAGGTTCCTGGATGTTGTAATCATTGCTGGCATTTCCAAAGTTTATATTCCTGAACATGATCCTTTCTTCATCGTGACTTTCCATATATCCGATCAGGTGTGGATTTTCCCAACCTCTTTGCTTGTAAGACATACCGCTGAAATCGCTGTTTGATATCCAACCCATTCCTGCTTCCTGGTATGCGTGTGTCATGTTTCCCCAGATCATCATACCATAGTCTGCCAGTTCTTTTTCCTCTGTGTTGTCGGTAAAATGTTCCAGGATGACATAGGCATCCGGGTTGACGGATTTTACATGATTGTAGATCCTTTTGATATTGCTGATGCGTTCTGCGTCGTAGTCCCATCCCTGACCACCAGTTTGTTGATTGGTAAAACCTTTGGTAAAATCGAACCGGAAACCGTCAATGTTGAATTCAGTGAGCCAGTATTCTGCGACCCGGTTAAACAACTCATGTGTATATTCGCTGTCCTGATCAAAGGTGTTTCCCCAGCACCAGGGTTGGTGAGGGCAGTCGGTCAGAAACCACGGGTTTTCGGGCAGGGGTTTTCCCCAGTCTCCGGCATCGGGGTCAAAATACATCTGTACAAAAGGCGACAGATTGAAAGAATGATTGAAAACAATATCCATGATCACTGCAATGCCTCTTCGGTGACATTCATCGATAAAGGCTTTGTAATCGTGGGCTGTTCCGTAGGCTTTATCCGTTGCAAAATAGAAAGACGGGTTGTATCCCCAGGAAATATTGCCTTCAAACTCATTAAAAGGCATAAGTTCAATGGCGTTTACACCGAGGTTTTGCAGATAGTCCAGAGAATCCATCACGGTTTTGATGTCAGAGGTTTCCACAAAATCGCGGATGAGCAGTTCGTAAATAACCAGGTCTTCAGGGGCTGGTGGGGTAAAGTCGGTAACTTCCCACTGGTAATCCTGTTTTCCGGGGTGAATAACACTTACCATCCCCTCTGCCTTGCCATGAGGATATTCTTTCAGATCGGGATAGGTTGTCTGGGAAATATACTGATCATTCCACGGATCGAGCACCTTATGTGCATAAGGATCAGCGAGTCTGATTTCGTTATCAATAAAATACTGGTATGCGTATTCCGTATCGTGGGTGAGGTTTTCAATAGTTAACCAGAAATGTTTGCCATCGGGAGTTCTGTTCATGTAACCCTCTTCTGAAACCTCCCAGTTGTTGAAATCACCGGTGACGAATACATAATTTTTTAATGCCGGTGGATCATGTAATACCAGGGTAACCGATCCATCGGTATGGTAATTGGCACCCGGGATCATGTTTTCGGGGAGGGCAGCCACTTCCGGTTCGGGTCTTATGAAAATGTAAGTGGAATCATAAACGGAAGCAGTGGCATCTTCTGCTTTGGCAATGATCCAGTATCCTCCCGGATTGTAAAGGGTGGCATCCAGATCATAAAAAGCGGAGGTTTCTGTTGTGGTGGTCAGTTGATCATCATCAAGAAAAACCGATAAATGATCCGATTCATTGGAAATGGCCTGGACAGACAGCATTTCATCCATTTCAACAATAGGCTGACCGGCAGGCGGATTGATGATGGAAACGCTCAATCCCGCTTCATATACCTCCAAAAACAGGTCTTCAGATTGGGGAGAACCTTCAGCAGCTCTGAAAACAAACGCCAGACCTGTTATGGTTTCTTCAGAAGTGACGTTGTAAAAATCTCTTATGTTGGGCGTTATGTCAAGGCGGTAAAGGTTCTCTTCTCCATCTACACGGGTAAGTTGGGGTTGGTCATCATTTTCGCCCCAGCTTCCGATCACAAATTGCCAGTTGCCGGCATCTTCAAGGTTTACACCCGTATGGGCATAAACATCTCCGGTATACGATTCGAGAGGTGTTCCTGTGGCATTGAAAAACACACGAATCTCTTCATCATCGGTTGGCAGACCAGGTTCTGAATAAATAACCTGTGAAACAACTTTTCCTGAAAAAAACAGGAAAGAGACCATGAGAAAAAGAAATAAACGTTGTTTGATAAAGGAAGGATTCATAGTATTCTTTTTGGTGAATGAGTATATTGATTTTTTTAAAAAAAACTTTCAGAAAAACAACCATGATGGAAAGTTTACCCTGTTAAGACGCACCCGAAATTCTTACATTACATTTCAGAAAAAATAAAGATGTTGTCTTCCTGCCTTGCTATTGTCAATGAAAGATAAAACATGCAGGTATCCTGGAGATTGTTTTGTTTGAAAAAGAATCGTTTTATGTTATTCATCTGTTTATAATTTGATTAATTCGGTTCTCGTTTTTTCCAACGAGAGAGCT
>CAYMLS010000132.1:0-12610 GCA_964390665.1 uncultured Bacteroidales bacterium
TATGTATTTTGATGGAAATTTTATCACCCTCAATTGTTATTTGATAACTTTAAAGATCAAATCAAAAAAATAATTTTCAAAAAAAAACAGTTTATCCTCTTAATTATTTAATTTTACATCCAGGAAAACCATAACACACTCACTGAAAAGTATTTGCATTCAAAAAAACAGAAACAAGAACATATATTTTTCAGACAAAAGACCATATTTTCTATTCAAAATAAAATTGACAAAAGACCCATGATGAACGTTCATTCCATCTGCTGGCTGGTCAAAAAAACAAATTTTAAACATGAAATTGAAATCATTCACTTTACTTACGATATATTTTCTGTTGTTTTCCACGCAGGTTTTCTCTCAATACTACCCGTTTTATCCTGAGAAAAGAGAATTAAAAAATTACACTTTTTTTTCAGACTATGAAAAGATCATTGAAAAATACAACCAGGAAAAGGATATTCTGAAAACGGTTCAATCTATTGATAGTTTATCGAAGGTGGTGTTGAAAAAAGAGGAATATAAAGGATGGTTGTTTTTACAAAATGAACATTCCAATTTCCTCAAGTTCAATCATCAAATAAAAGAGGCACACGATGTGGTTTACAAGGCCATGCAGGCTTTTGCAGAATATAACGACAACGACACTCTCCTGCTTGAATATGCCGTATCCTTGCGTTTGCTGAGGGGTTTTGAGCGGATGGGAAACATCGGAGAGAGAACAGAAAAGGAACTTTTCCACTCACAAATGACTTTAATCAAAGATCTTGGAGTTACCGGGGAACCCCTTACCAACACTCTTGTTGAATATGGACTGTTCTTACTGCGAAATGACAAAAAAGATGATGCCATCAAACTATTGTATCAGGCAAGGCAAAATGCATTGGAGAACAACGACCTCAAAAGTTTGGCTGTTGCTGATTACTCTATCATAACAAACATCAGCAGAATTGACCTTCAGCAAACCACACTTGATATTATACTTACCGATATTGCGTTGTTTGAACAAAACCCCCAATCAATTCCTGTCCTGATTTACAACAGTTACTTTCATTACCTTGCTGGTGAAAAGTATTACAACTATGTGAAAGACAAAGAACTTGCCGCATATCATTACCACAAGGCGATAGCCTGCCTTGACACACTTGCCTATCCTCAGTGGAATCTTCAATCTTCTATCCGCTCAATGCTTGCACAAATAGGTGCAGATCAAAATAATGAAACCGATTTCCGGCATAATTATCAAAAAGCCTACAACCTCGCATCAGAAAAACCAATGTCCTCCTACAATCAGGCGTTGTCTTTTTCCGTTCTGCAAAAAGCGTTGTTGAATTTTTATCCCGATTCTGTATTGATCAGACACAAAGACTTTGAACAACTTGACGGGTATTCATTGTTTAAATACGATTTTTTATCACACGTTACCCAGGCACACCTTAAACTCGAACAATACGAAGGAGCGCTTGCAATCATCAACGAAAACGCTCCCGTAAAACTAAAAGCTGGTGAGATCACATATCCAACTGTTAATGACAGTCTCGACAAAGAGATTCAGATATCCTTGTTGTCACTTGCATTCGAATCCATCAAAAAAATGCATGCCAGATCTGGCAAAAAAGATCATGAGCAAGCGATTGTAAACATCATAAAAGATTTGAACTCATTGTACATTAATTGGGTGGAAGAAAATATTTTCAGCAACGAACTATCCTCCATCACAGATGATTATCATGATTTTATTATGAAGTCGCTTTATTTTTTCCATCAAAATAAACTGGAAAAATCATACACCGGGGAAATTGCAAAGCTAATTTTTTCCTCCAAAGCACTTGAGTTGAACAACAGTTTGGGCAAAAATAAAATTCAAACATTGATTGAAGAGGATAGCGAATTGCTGCACTCCCTCATGACAAATGCAACGGAAATACAAGAGGTAAGAAATGACAAAAGCAACCCCCATATTGGAGAGGAAAGGCACCATGAACTCAACAGAGATTTAAACAATTTACTGATTGACAACCTCATATTGAGGCAAAAGATTAATCCGGAAAAAATCAACAACATCAATTCTGTGGAAATTCCCTCATTGGCAGAAATGCAGGAAAAGTTGGAACCGGGAGAGGTCATTCTGGAATATTGCGTTACTGACACGATGATTGTAAGGGCATCTGTAGGCAAAGATTATTTCAACAGTTGGTATACTTTGCAGGATGATATCGGATCTTTGTTTAACAACGCCATTTATGATGTAAAAACAGGAAACTATTTTTCAGAAGAATTTTCAGCATTGCTTTTACAGGATCTGGGTGAAGAGTTGCACCACGCAACCAAAATTATTGTTATACCCGATAAGCAAATGCACCAGACACCTTTTGAATTGTTAAGATGGGACAATGGATACATCATTGATCATTTATCAGTTATTTATAATTACTCCTCATCGCTATGGTATCGTCAAAAATCAGATAAAAGAGCGAAAAGAGATCATTCTTTTCTTGCCATAGCCCCGGTTTTTGATCAACAGAAAAACAACCCTGAGGACATGCCTTTACTGGCATCTGCGTATCGGGAGAAAATAAATTTTGACCCACTCATGCATTCAGGGGAAGAAGTAAAAACCATCAGCAGTCTATTCTCAGACAATGGATTACGATCTAAATCCTTAACCTACGGTGAATCGACAGAACAAAATGTAAGAGAAGAAATAAGTAATTATTCCATCGTACATTTTGCCACCCATGGCATTGTAAACAGAGAAAACAGCGAAAAATCAGGTCTGGTTCTTTACCCTGAAATAAGCACACAGGTATCTTCATCAAAAGATGATAATTTTTTGAGTCTTGGCGAATTGTTTACGATCAGACTAAATTCAGACCTGGTAACATTGAGTGCCTGCAATACAGGCATAGGTGAGATAAGAGGCGGCGAGGGAGTGATAGCGCTTCCAAGGGGGTTCATACATGCAGGAGTACCTAATGTTTTAGCCTCATTATGGCGTGTAAATGATGAAAAAACCAAATACCTGATGACCCGGTTTTACTCACATATACTGGAAGACAAAAGCTATGTCCATGCCATTCGTTTGGCAAAAACAGATTGCATAAAGCAAGGATTTTTGCCCCTTGACTGGGCAGGATTTATACTTATCGGAATATAAAATTTCACCATCCCTCAAAAAAAGATAAAAAACAAAGCAAAAGTTCAGATTTTTTAAGGAGAGATTGGGATTAATGATGTCATAAAATTATAAAGATTTTTTGTATATTAGCGGTCGTTAAAAAAAACGGGGCACATCCCTGTGTCCTGGCAAAACTTATGATTGTATTGAGATTAATCCTTATATTTTTTTATTTACTATTTAATTTTATACCGTGATGAAAGAAAGTATGTCCAGAAGGAAGTTTTTAGGTAATACAGCACTTGCTGCTGCCGGATTTACCATACTTCCCAGCACAGTAATCAGTGGATTGGGGCACAAAACCCCCAGCGACAAACTCAACATTGCCGGAGTTGGTGTTGGCGGAAGAGGTTTTGGTGTTTTAAAAGGGATGGAAAGTGAAAACATTGTAGCACTCTGTGATGTAGACTGGCGCTACAGCAAAGGATGTTTTGATCACTATCCCAACGCAAAAAAATATTGGGACTGGCGCAAAATGTTTGATGAAATGGGTAATGATATAGATGCCGTTATGGTTGCTACAGCCGACCATACCCATGCCATCGTTGCAGCCCATGCCATGACCATGGGGAAACATGTATATGTTGAAAAACCGCTTACACACACAGTTTACGAATCCAGGTTGCTCACCAAACTGGCAGAAAAGCATCAGGTTGCAACCCAAATGGGTAATCAGGGCTCTTCGGGCGACGATGTTCAAATTCTTACCGAGTGGTTGTGGAACAACGAAATAGGAGAGGTAACCAAAGTAGAAGCATTTACCGACCGCCCCATTTGGCCACAAGGCTTGGCCAGACCCGAAGGACAATGGGTTCCCGACCACATCAACTGGGATCTTTTTATCGGTCCCGCTCCCATGCGCCCTTACAATGAAATATATACTCCCTGGAATTTCAGAGGATGGTGGGACTTTGGTACCGGCGCCCTGGGAGATATGGCCTGTCATGTACTTCATCCCGTATTTCAAGGACTCCAGCTTGGATACCCCATTAAGGCACAGGGAAGTTCAACACTTTTGCTTCAGGACAGTGCACCTTCAGCAGAAAAAGTAAGACTCGTTTTCCCTGAGCGCAAAAAAATCCGTGAATCGAAAATGCCTTTCCCCGAAGTGGAAGTAACTTGGTATGATGGTGGATTGCGCCCCGATATGCCCGAAGGTTGGCCAGCAGGAAAAAATATGAACGATGCTGGTGGTGGCGTATTGTTCCATGGCACAAAAGACACCCTGGTATGTGGATGCTATGGTTTGCGCCCCTGGCTGTTGTCGGGCCGCGAACCCGAGGTAAAACAAACCCTACCACGTGTAGAACTTTCACACTACATGGACTGGGTACGTGCCTGTAAAGAAGACCCTGCAACCCGTACAAAAACTGCATCAGACTTCAGTGAAGCAGGGCCATTCAACGAAATGGTTGTGATGGGCGTATTGGCCGTCAGATTACAGGAACTTCACAAAGAACTTGAATGGGACGGTGAAAAAATGGAATTCACCAATATCAGCGATGATGATGAGATTAAAATCGTGATAGAAGATGGTTTCAGAATCAAAGACGGGCACCCGACTTTTGACAAAACCATGACCGACCCCATCAACGCCAAAGCATTTGCTCAGGAACTCATAAAACACAACTACAGATCAGGTTGGAGCCTTCCTGAAATGCCTTAAGATTAGTTTTTTTTAAAGTATGTGAAAGTTCATAAAATTATTGAACAACAGAAAACGCCGGTGTTTTTTTTTATTTATCTGACAAACATTTCCTCTCTTTTTCAGGAAAGAAATCAAAGAAGAATGAAAGAAATCTGGCGTTTTCTTAGCATATAACATAAATAAATTTTGGAGTTAAAAACAGATCATCTAATCACATTAAATAAAAAAGAAAATGAAAAAAAAGAGATTATT
Source organism: uncultured Bacteroidales bacterium (assembly GCA_964390665.1). Classification (GTDB taxonomy): domain Bacteria; phylum Bacteroidota; class Bacteroidia; order Bacteroidales; family UBA7960; genus SKVR01. The sequence goes on from CAYMLS010000132.1 coordinate 5,076, forward strand.
ATTTTCAGTATTTAGTATGGTAGCCTTTGCCGGGTTGCTGTTCAGCTCCTGCCAGCAAGGAACAAAAAACCAGGAATCCGAATCAGAGGAAACAGATCAGACAACTGTTAACGGACTCACACAAGAAGAACAGGAAGAAGGTTTCTTTCTTCTTTTCGACGGAGAAACAACCGAAGGTTGGAGAAATTATGGTGAAGAAACTTTCCCCGAATCCGGTTGGGAAATCCAGGAAGGTGGCATCCTCCATGTAATAGGTTCAGGACAAGGTGAAGCAGGTGGTAAAGGTGGCGACATCATTTATGATGAAAAATTTAAAGACTTTCACCTGAAGCTCGAATGGAAAGTATCTCCTGGTGGCAACAGTGGGATTTTCTATCTTGCAGAAGAAAAAGAGGGAGAACCCATCTGGAAATCGGCCCCCGAAATGCAGATCCTGTGCAACGAAGAGCATATTGATGCCCAACTGGGTGTTGACGGTAACAGAAAAGCAGGTTCATTATACGATCTTATTCCTGCTGATCCACAAAACGCAAAACCTACCGGCGAATGGAACGAAGTGGAAGTGATGGTTTTCAAAGGAACTGTAGTACATAAAATGAATGGCGAAGTGGTTCTTGAATATCATTTGGGTACTCCCGACTGGGAAAACATGATCGAAAACAGCAAATTTGCTGATTTTCCCGAATTCGGAAAATACCGGGAAGGATACATCGGATTGCAGGACCATGGTGATGATGTATGGTTCAGAAACATAAGATTGAAAAAATTGTAAGACCCGAAACATAAAACTATCTTTTAAAACAAAAAAAGACCGGAATTTCTTCCGGTCTTTTTTTTTGTCAGGAAAAAATAAAACGCTAAAAATACAAACACAATTTTTGGAAAATAAAAACAAAAAACACTTTTAGCTTAAAATAAACAGGTATCGGGTTAGTATTTCTTCAAATTTATTGTTATTTTAGATCAAGAAATCAGGGAAGGAATAAACAGGAACCCGAATGACCCATTTTTCACACATACCGATGATCAGGATATTATTGCCTGTCCTTACAGGCATAATATTATACAGCAGCACAGGATTTCATTTCACCCCCCTGGCATATACCATAGTGATGGCGTTGCTTATCCTGCTGATCGCCATCGGTTTCCGTTTTCTTTTATCCAATTTCCGCCTCAGGCATCTTCCTGGTTTGTCCGTTACACTTTTTTTGATCGCAGCAGGATTTGGATTGGCACAATCAAGATATCAGGCAAACCATCCGGATCATTTCAGCAACTATCATTGGGAAAATTCTCATTTAAGGATAAAAATCACCGAACCTGTTTCAGAGAAAACGAACTCCTGGCAGGTAACAGGAGATGTAACCCACGTAGTATCTTCGGATTCAATGGTTTCTACGGTTGGGAAAAAAATCATTTACCTGGAGAAAGACGATGCGGCAAAAAATCTTTTTTATGGCGACATCCTTCTTATTCCGGCCAACTATCAGGAAGTCAGTGACTCCAAAAACCCCAACACCTTTCAGTACAAACGTTATTTATCGCGCGAAAACATATTTCATCAAAGTTATCACCGCACAGGATCATGGTATTTTACCGGTACCAACGAAGGGGGGCGATTCATGAAAATGGCTCATCAGATGCGACAAAAAGCCATAGAAACCTTGGAAAAGAACGGACTTACAGGGCGTGAATTTTCCGTTGCATCGGCCCTTTTGCTGGGTTATCGTGATTTTCTGGATGAAGAACTTCAGGAAGACTTTGCAGGAGCAGGTGCTATGCATATTCTTTGCGTTTCCGGTTTACATGTTGGGATCATATTCATGTTTTTAAATGTGTTGTTTTCCTTTTTCAAAAAAATAAAGTACGGTACTTATTACAAATCGCTGATCATCATCCTGATCATATGGTTTTATGCTGCCATAACCGGCATGTCGCCTTCGGTGATGCGTGCTTCCACCATGTTTAGTTTTCTTGCCATAGGTCAGACTTTCAAACGCAGCACCAACATTTATAATACACTGGCATCTTCGGCTTTGATACTGATCCTCATGGACCCCTTCATTATATTCAAAATCGGATTTCAACTTTCATACATTGCGGTAATAAGCATAGTATCCATGCAACCAATGCTTTACAAGCAGATTTATTTCAAAAACAAGATAGCAAAGCAGGCATGGGGCATCATTACTGTTTCCATTGCGGCACAGCTGGGTACAGGACCACTGGCACTTTTTTATTTCAATCAGTTCCCCAATTATTTCCTGCTAACCAATTTGGCTGTTATACCCCTTACAGGATTGATCATACAGTGGGGTGTTCTTTTTTTCATGCTCTCTCCACTCGAAATACTCAGCAGTTTGTTTACCCACGTCTCTTTATGGACAGGGAAAATCCTTTCACTACTTATTTTTATCATGCACAAAACAGTTAGTTTTATTGAAAACCTGCCTTTAAGTACCTCCAACAATATTTATATAACCTTTACGGAAACGCTGTTCATCTTTGCGATCATCACATCTATGGTGATTTTTTTCACCCATAAAAACAAACATTTCTTCACTGTTTCACTTGTTTTTCTATTGCTCTTATCACTTTCCTTTTCATACCGTTTGTATCAACAAACCCGTCAGCAGAAACTGGTCATTTACAACATGTCCGATGCCTTTTCCGTGGATATTTTCAATGGCAGGAAGTGCTATTCACTGGCATGTGAGAACCGTTTGCCCGATGAGAGAGACATCAAATTTAACATGCAGGGGAACAGACTGTCTCTTGGAATTAAGCCCCAAAACACCCTGATTTCACCAATTCTGAAAGACACGTTGATAGACCAGAATTTATACATAAACAACAACTACATCTACTTTCAGGACACCAGTCTGAAAATCATTGACCAAAACACTGTTTTAACGGATAGCCTGATTTTCCCGGATACACTTGATATTGTTGTATTAACCGATAATCTGCGGGTAAAAATAGATGAACTCACTCATTATCTGAAATTTAAAACACTTGTAATCGATGCATCCAATTCCTTTTACAGAAACCGATCCTGGGTCAATGAATGCAAGGAGTTGGGATTAAACTGCTGGTCGGTCAGAGACCAGGGAGCTTATGTTCACAGTTTCGCATATACCCAATAAATATAATTTAAATTTTGCAAAACGTCAGATTTTTTAAAAAAATCGTATCTCTCTGATATAATGCACCATAAGATGTTATCCGTAGAAAACACCTGCAAAAAATCGGGTAAATAATACAGGGTAAACACGGGTATATATTCAGGTACAATGTAGTATCTTTGCAAATCATGGCATGGTTTTTCGTTTTGCTACATCATCATACAAGCAAAAATAAAGAACAACACACATCACATAATTCTTTCACAAATTGAAAATGATTGTAAAACCGAAAAATAAAACCCAAAATCATATGCGACCACAATTATTTACCTTCACCTTGATTTTACTGTTTACATTAGTAACACCTACACTAAAATCACAAACCCCGAGAGATTTCACCCGGATGGCAAAAGCTAAAATAGACCTGGGAGATTATAAAGGTGCCATTGATGATTTTTCGAGCATTATCCGTCTTCAACCAGAGTATGAGATGCTATACCAGGCCTATTACGGACGCGGATATGCCAAATTTCTGGATGGGGACTATGACGGCGCAAAAAGTGATTTTGACCGTGCCATCAAGATCTACCCCAACGATGCCCAGGTATTTTTCTGGAGAGCCTATACCAAGTACCGTTTAAAATACAAAGCCAGCAGTGAAATAGCAGATTACAACAGAGCGATCCTGCTTAATCCCGATTATGCAGAAGCATACTTCAACCGCGGGCAGGCCAAAATCAAAAATCGTCAACCCAAATCAGGATGCAAAGATCTGAAAAAAGCACTTGAATTGGGTTATCAGGAAGCGGAAACCCACCTGAAAATACACTGCGGCATGCCCTGATGGGATTCAAATGATAGTGATCAACGTAAATATATTTTTTGCCCTGGTTCTGGTTGTTCATCCTTTTCCAGGGCATTTCTTTTGTAAATAAATTTTTGTTTGATCCCATATTGTTGCGAAATGGTGTAAACAGTCTCCCCTTCCCTCACAACATGATATTTCTGTTTGTGTCGTCGTCTTTTGGGTTGCAGATATACAATTTGACCAGGGGTGATCTGCTGCCCTTCCTCTAACTCGTTATACCTGTTAATTTCAATTTTCCAAATACCCAAATCCTCTGCAATTCGGGAAGGTGTATCATTTTCGCGCGCATAAATATAGCGAATCCTGTTATTCTCAAAAACCCTTCGCTTTTCTTGTGTGCCCATAAACTCGTCGGCATCCATTTTATCCGATACATCATAATCGGTAGTACCGCTTTCATGGTTAACCGGTTTGTTTTCAGCAAAAGAGGTGTTTCCCATCACTCTTTGATCAAGCAGGTACAATTCATTTCGTTCAATCAAATCAATGAGCAACTGCGGATAACGTGGATTGGTTGCATAACCAGCCTTCCGCAGACCTCTTGCCCAGGCGCGGTAATCGGTTATTTCCAGTTGAAAAAGGGCATCGTAACGACTTCTTCCGGTCAGAAACAGCGAATGGTCTTTAAAAGATTGTAAAGGATCGTCATAGGCCCGAAAGCATTCGTCCAGTTCATCATCATCTTTATGAAAAACCCTCCCCTGCCATCCATGACATTTTATGCCAAAATGATTATTGCCCAATGAGGCAAGATCGCTGTTTCCAAAACCCGACTCAAGAATGGCCTGAGCCATTTTGATACTTGCCGGAATCCTGTAAGTACGCATATGTTCCATGGCTACTGCCTGATAAGTATCGATATACTCCTGCAGGGTAACAGACGATTGTGGATAAACAGGTTTATTCAACAAAAAAAATATTACACCTGCCACATAAATAAATTTGAAAAGCATAGGGAACCTTCTGCCAAAGCCATTGGTAAATTGCATATGATATAGATAATGGTAAATATTTACAAACTGTTTTGATATAACTACTTATACAAAAATATGTTTTTATTCAAATGCATCTTAATTTTTGGGATAAAGAATCCTGAACTTTTATTAAAAAAACGAATGCAAAGATGTTAAACGCGCAACATTCATAAACACAAAACAATGGATCTTTCTTACACATGACTGATAATCTGACACCTTCAAACAAAACAACATGAATAAAAAAATCGATACTTTTGCAAACAAGTATGGTAACAATCTGACCATCATGCAGCATCTCCAGTATCCATATTTTACAAGCAAGGCATATAACCAAAATTTTTTTTATGAAATATTTCCAAAAACAGCATCTTACAAAAACATGAACAACGGAACACCAGTCTCTGCTTGTTAAAAAACATCTCTAAAAAAACAAAAACCAGCAACAATTATTGCCCGCACCAAACAACTGTTTATATTTTTATGAATAAAAAATACCAAACCTCATAACCAGTAAACATATGCAAGAAGTCTTGAAATACTTTCCTGAAATAAGCACCCGGAAGATAGAGCTCTACAGCCAGTTAAAACCTTTATATGAGGAATGGAACCAAAAGATCAACGTGATCAGCCGGAAAGATATGGAAAGTTTTTACCTTCACCATGTTCTCCATTCGCTGTCCATAGCAAAGGTTTTCCGGTTCGAACCAGGTACCACCATCGTGGATGTTGGCACAGGAGGAGGGTTTCCGGGGATTCCGCTAGCCATTTTTTTCCCGGATGTAAATTTTGTTTTGGTAGATTCCATAGAAAAAAAAATGAAGGTGGTGCGAGATGTTGCCCAAAAGCTGTCATTAACCAACGTACAATGCATCAGAAACCGGGCAGAAGAGCTGGATCAGAAGTTTGATTTTGTTGTTTCACGTGCCGTTACATCTCTTCCGGTTTTCATGCAATGGGTGAAAGACAAAATCAAAAAAAAGCAAAAGCATAGCTTCGCCAACGGTGTTATCTATCTCAAGGGCGGCAACTTTGCCGATGAACTGAATCAAATTCATTTACAACATAGTACCTATAATTTATCTGATCTCTTCGATGAGGAATATTTTCAAACTAAAAAAATCATCCATTTATACTCTTAATCCACCAGAACTGATCACAACTGAATCAAACAATACTTTATCTCCATGATAGAAAAAATCCGTCGTTCGTTATCATTTTTAAAGTCTGACCTGGTATCAGAGATCCTCCGGAATTCAACCATCCAGGAATTTGAAGAGGGCACCACAATATTAAAAGAAGGAGAATATGTAAAAATGATCCCCTATGTATCCAGCGGGCTGATCAAAGTTTTCACTACTTATGAAGAGAAGGAGTTGCTGTTATATTACATACAGCCCAACGACAGTTGCATCATGTCTTTTTCAGCAGGCATGGCAAGAGAACCCAGTAAGGTATATGCTATTACAGAAGAAAAAACCATTGCCCTGTTGATGCCCGCTGAAAAAACAAATAAGTGGATCAGTCAGTACCCCGACATCAATAAACTATTTTATCAGCAATACAATTTGCGGTATAGTGAATTGCTGAACACCATCAACCATATTCTTTTTGACAAACTGGATGTAAGACTTTTGGAATACCTACAGCGAAAAGCGATCATGACCAAACAAAACAAGCTGAAAATATCGCACAGACAAATGGCATCTGAACTGGGAACGGCACGGGAGGTGATTAGCAGAACCCTCAAAAAACTCGAAACAGAAAGAAAAATCTTACAAAAATCAGGATTTATTGAATTTATTTGAAATTTGGTGACTTTGGTCACCATTTTTTTATGCAAAATAGCATAGCTTTGCAAAACCATTATGAAAACAAAAAAATCCACGGATTTATTTTGTATGCATACTGAGTTTTTGAACCAACGAGGTGTTGGTTTCCACCAATTTATTCATGTATCATTAAATTTTTTTATGATGAAAAAAAATATGGGTTCAGCAGACAAAATCATCAGAATTCTTATCGCTGTTATCATAGCAGTGCTTTACTTTACCAACGTAATCTCCGGAACATTAGGAATTGTATTGTTAGTGCTGGCGGGTATATTTGTCCTTACCAGTTTGGTAAGTTTCTGCCCTTTATATTATCCCTTCGGCATCAAAACATGTGCAACCCGCCAGGAGAAATAAAAAAGCGGTCAAACGGAACGCGATCTTCTGATAAGGAGATTCTTACTAAAAAACGATTTGAAAACATACTGTTTCTAAATCGTTTTTTTTTTGGGGTTGGAATACCCCCAAAAAACACTTCGCACCAATAAACAAAAAGAAAAACCATCAAACCTCTTTAAACCATTGAAAAAAAAGGGATTCTGGAAACAGATTGAAATCAAATTCTTATCTTAGCTGTTACAAGCAATTTTCAAACAAAAAAAAACGAAAACATATGAACCGAAACTTATCAGAGCTATCTCCGCAACCATTGTGGAAAATTTTTGAGCAGATCTGCAACATCCCGCACCCATCCAAAAAAGAAGAAAAAATCACTGAATTTGTAAAAAACTTTGGC
>CAYMLS010000133.1:0-12547 GCA_964390665.1 uncultured Bacteroidales bacterium
ACGTTTTTACGAAAACAATTTCTCAAACCCCAGCGGATTGGAAAACCTCGAAAGGTCAAATATGCTTGGCGACAACTGGTCGGTTTCTTCTCAATTGGATTACATTCACCCTTTGAACGAAAAAAGTAAGCTGGAAGCAGGATACAGAGTACAAATAAGAGAAATGGATTCGGATTTTCTGTTTGAAGATTTTGATGAGCAATCGGGCAACTGGATGCCCAACAACAACCGGTCAAACCATTTTGTATACAATGAACAAATATATGCAGCGTACGGACAATATGCCACCGTTTTGGGTAAATACAGCGTTCAGGCAGGGTTGCGTGCCGAGCAATCAGTTATTGATGGTGATCTGATCAATGAAGATGAAAATTTCAACAAAAACTATATCAGCCTTTTCCCCACTGCCCATATCCGACGTAATTTCGAAAACAATCAGGCAATGCAGATCAGTTACAGCCGGCGCATCAACCGTCCGCATAACCGCACCCTCAACCCTTTTCAACGTTACAACAGCGAATATGATGTATCTCAGGGAAATCCCGAACTCGACCCCGAAATGATCAATTCCTATGAGATCGGATACACCAAATTCTGGGAACAAACAACGCTGAACCCCAGCATCTTTTACAGACATACCGAAGGTATGATCACCCGTTTCAGGGATGTACAAAATGTTGACGGTCGCGATGTTACCCTTACAACCTACGAAAACCTGAACCAGGGAATTTCTTACGGGGCAGAACTTATTCTTACACAAAAAGTTTCTGACTGGTGGACCATGAATGGCACGTTCAGTTATTTCAGAAATATTATTCAGGGATCCGGGGCGCAAATGGAACAGGAAAATGACAACTATTCATGGTCAGGCCGTTTTGTAAGCAACATGAACATGGGCAAAGGATGGAATATGCAACTTACCGGCTTCTACCGCTCTCCTATCATCATGCTACAGGGTGAGATGGATGCAATGTACGCCGCCAATGCAGGCATCAGGAAAAACCTGTGGGGCAATAAAGGAACCATTTCACTCAACGTAAATGACATTTTTAACACCATGAGATTCAGTATGTACAACTATGGTGAAACGTTCACCATGGATATGGATCGACAGCGGATCAGCAGAATCATCAATATCGGTTTTACATACAGGATCAATGAGTTTGACAGAAAAAGAGAACGGCGCGAAAGAGGCAGCGGAGGAGATGATTCCATGATGGATTTCGATGATTTCTAAAAAGAAAAATCACTTCTGACTCAAAAATACCCCAAAACGGCATGTCTTAAAAAGATATGCCGTTTTTTTATCCTCCCTTTTTGTCCATATCTTGGTATATTTGCAGGCGATCATGGCAAAAAAATCACAACTCATTGTGGAATATTGAATTATGATACGCAAAGCAGCAGGTTAGTCAAAAAAAAAGAGGTTTCCCATCTTATAATGACTTTCCTCATACAAAAACAAATTATTTACAGATGAACAATCCATTGCAACAACGAACTGATGTTTTTATCAAACTGGGAGAAAACATACAAACTGTTTTACATTCGGGTGACGCAAAAAACCTTTCAAAAGCAGAAAAAGAACTTTGGAAAGAGATCAAAGAATCGGTGATCAGAAACCCCTGGTTTGTGGAGGAAAATGTGAGAGCTGCCTTAGAAGGTATAGCAACCATGCTCGAAAGAGAAAAAATGGAACAATGGCTATCAGACTATCCGCAAAATTATTTTCGCCCACGGCAACCTAATACCGTTGCGGTGATCATGGCAGGCAACATTCCGCTTGTAGGGTTTCACGATATGCTTTGTGTTTTGATCTCAGGCAACCGATTGCTTGGAAAACTATCAGGACAAGATACCCGCTTGCCGGTTATTCTCTCAGAAATGCTCTTTGAGATCGAACCTGCTTTCCGTCAATTGGTGCAAATGACACGGGAAACCATATCAGGTTTTGATGCCGTGATCGCGACAGGAAGTAACAATACTTCCAGGTATTTCGAATATTATTTTGGGAAATATCCCCACATCATCAGAAAAAACAGAAGCAGCATAGCAGTTTTAAACGGCAATGAAACCGATGAAACCCTTGCCCTGCTGGCCGATGATGTGTTTCAGTACTTTGGGTTGGGTTGCCGCAATGTTTCCAAAGTATTTGCTCCAAAAGGATTTAAAATGACAAAACTGTTAGAAAACTGGCAACATTATGAAAAACTCAATCTTCATAGTAAATACATGAACAATTATGACTACCAAAAAGCCATTATGCTGGTAAACAAAATCCCTCACCTTGACAATGGATTTTCCTTGCTTACAGAAAATGCTTCCCTTTCTTCGCCTTTAAGTGTGATCCACTATGAATATTATGAGAGCATTTCCTTGCTGAAAAAACAGATCGCTGCCCTCAGAGAACAACTGCAATGCATATCCACAATGCAGGAGAACCTTACAGAGGAAGTCCCTTTGGTGGAACCCGGTAAAACACAAATGCCCGGACCCTCTGACTATGCAGATGGCACGGACACATTGGATTTTTTGATTTCGTTGCAGAGCACCTAACGCCGGTGAAAAAATTTCTTCCTTTTGTTTCTGAGTCCACTCCGAAAACGAGTTTTCGGAGAAATTCGTGCAATTACCATGTTTTTATTTATCTGAATATCAGGCAATATAATTAGTGTCAATTCGTGTAATTTGTGGACAATATACTATTGATATTAAAAATATGTTTCCTGCCTCATCTTTTCCAAATCGCACAATAATGTATTCACCAAAGTTTAGTTGAAGTATGGGTTATCTTGTTTTTGTTTTTCAGATAATAATTTTTCAGCATTTTTTATTGCCATTTCAACACTTCCCTGGGTTTCGAGATGGTGGTAAAAACTACCATTTCTGAAAAATTTTTCTGACTTATTGTAGTTTTTGATATATTTGATCAGTTCCGGTTTTATCTCTTTATATGATTTGAAAATTTTTCCGGAAAATTTCTCTAAAAAATGGAGTAAAAACCATAATTCAAAGCAAGGCATGGTTTCTATAAAACAGATTCCCGAATTTAATTTTTTGAGTGATTTCTCTTTCAGGTATGATTTTTTGGATGATGAATGAGACAAAATACTATCCATATCCAATACGCAAAAAACCATATCATAACCCTCTTTTCGAGTTCTTCGGGCAGTTGAAATAATGGTTTTAAAATCAGAATGCTTAGGCATACTGGGTTTTACTTCAAATCCAAACCTTCGTTTCTTACGCATGTTTAAGAAGTAATGCCACTCTGTAAAACCTTCTCCAACGATAGCAACTGAAAATTTCGGATTTCTATTTTTTGCTTTTCTGACCATTTCTTCATGAGTTTATCAGGGGGTCACCTGTTATGGGTTTGGCTCCTAATTTACCAGTTTTGTAGGCATGAAAAGGATTTATATTTTTATGTAATCTAAAATCAAGCAATGAATACAGTTCTGTATTTCCTTTCTCATCTTTTTCTGTGAACCATATCGTATCCCGTCTAAGAATATCTTCATTTAAAATATTGGTATTGTGTGTTGTAACCAGTAACTGTGAAGAGTTTGAATTAAGCAGAAACATTTTCAAAAAATGGATGACCAGTTCGTTGTGCAGAGAGTTCTCTAATTCGTCTATCATTAAAAATGAACCGGGTTGAAGTACTTTTTTTAAAGGTACACTCAAAGCAAACAGCCTGATCGTACCTTTAGATTCCAGTTCCAATGGAAGATATTGACTCTTTCCATCGATTTGATGACGGAAAACAACTTCTCTCTTTTTGAGGGAGGGTGCCTGATAGATGGTGTCATATTCTTGTATTGTAAGACCACCAGTTAAAGAGTTTTCTTCCCTGGACTGATGAAAGTCAACTTCTTTTTCGACTATATCAATCCCCTGAACATCCAAATCGGCCTTTTGCATTACTAAAAGGGCAAAATCGCGATAATCAGGATCAGATATAATATGGGAGCTACTCTTTGAGAAAAGATCTGCTTCCGGATAAATGGTTGATTGAAAACCAGACTCAAACCAACGATAAATCCGGTCTATAGGGTTGTCTGGAATATTTGCTTTCGATAAAATAGCGATTACCGAACTATTTTTTAATGTCAAACCTTCAATAAAAGACTTAACTTTTGTACTGAATCCCAGACTATTACCAAATCTTATTTGGGTTATTTGTTTTTCTTCTGAAAAACTTCGTTGGAATAACATGGCCGGTTGTGACCCGGGGTAAAAGTTCAAATATTCCTCCAAAACAATATGTTGATTCAGTGATAAAAAGTAAACATATTTGATTTTATCAAGGTAAAAAGTCATTTTAATTTTACCTGGAATATTTTTGGAATTCTCCATTCCTGAAAAAGGAATCAACCCTGTTGTCTCCGTTTTGCTTTTGCGAGGTATCGTTAGGAATCTTTTCAGAAAATCAAGTGTTTTTAGAATATTTGTTTTCCCAGAAGCATTGGCCCCATAAATAATTCCCAGTTTTAAGAGCTCCACACCTTTTGAAACCGGAATACAGTAATGTGATCTGTATTCTTTATCTGAAGATGGATCAAAGCTTAGAACAACTTCGTTTTTTATGGAATAGAAATTAGATATTTTTACTTCCTTGATCATAAAACCTAACTATAATTACAAAATCAGTATTTTTATTACGAATTTACAACTTATAATCATCGATTATTTAATTCGATTTTAATTTTAACATATTAAAACATTGCGATATAAACCAATGATCATAGTTTTGAATAGTTTGAAATTTTGATGATTATTGTCCGCAGGAAAACCTTTATTTTTTATGTCTTTGAGAAGAAATCGTCAAAGACAAGGCTTTTCTCTCGTTTTTTACAACGAGATGAACCGAGCCATGAAAATAATATTGACGCGCATGATTATATTTCGTGGCATGGTAAAACATGTAGTCAGCGTGTTGGCGAGCTCCCCCGTAAGAAAAAAACGAAAACCGATTTAATCAAATTATAACCAGATGAACCTAAGCGATCTCCTGAAAACTACGGAGAAGACTGATTTAAAAAAGAAAACAACGCAGTATTTGGCGTTTTCTTAAAAGACTATTCAAACGAAATATCTAAAGATTAAACACCTCTTCATGATGGATAACCTTTCCATCAGCGTTTATGCCCTGCAGTTTAAATTTTACATAATTGAGATCCTCATACAAGGGAAACCGAAGAGATTTTCCCTGAGACTTTTCCTCTGAAAAAACCTCCGGAACCCAAAAAAGAGTTTGCACATATTGATCAGGATAATTATTCAGCAGATCGGATACGAGCGTAGGTTGAAATTCCCGGGGTTGATAGTAACCATCCATTACATATTCAAATACCAGGGATTGCGGAAGGGTGGTGCGGCGGGTATGGGCCACGATCACCCCATTTGTTCCCCTCACGCCAAAAATGGAGGAACTGCTGCCTTTATATATTTCGATATGGGAAACATCAAAAGGGGAAAGGGCGAGAAACTGTGCGCTGGAATATTCCTGTCCATCAACAAGCAAAAAAGGAGCATTGCTCATATTGATGCTGCTCACTCCCCTGATGAGGATCACCGTGCCACTCACACTTACCCCTGGCGCTTTGCTCACCAATACATCACGCATAGACCGGAATCTTTCATCGTTTTGTTTCAGATAAATGATCTGATCTGCATCACCATAATGATAATCCAGATCATCTTCTACTTCAGCGATTCCTGAAGGTGCTTTCCACGAATGGTAGTCGCCGCCAAACAGTCTTTGGCGCTTCAGAATATTAAGTTCCTTAAAACGGTGATCGAGGTTGTAGTCTTCCTGATCAATCAAGGGAGGAAACAAATGGATGGAGGAGGCTTTACTACTATTATCCGACGCATAAAGCGATAGTTCTGCTTCGAAAGTACCCTCCTGTTCAATACCTGAAAAATAAAATTTTCCTTCATCCCTTGTTTGGGTATTCATTACAGGTGTCTGATCTTCTATCTGTAAACTCACGTCAAACTTCAAACGACCCGTTTCTCTTGTTTCGGCAGATTCCCCAAGTTCTCCGTAAACCCGGTATCCTTTTTCCCTCGGGTATTTTTTGTCGGGATATTCTTCTACAAAAACGTCATCCCAGTCAAATCTTTCCCATTCGTGGGTAAGCATCAGCATATCCAGGTATTTCTTTTCCAGTGAGGGATCGAAAAATCCGGGCGGTAAGGCACTGCCAAATTCAGAATCGAGGAATAAATGGTAAGCAATGTTTGTAGCAGGGTCAAAAAGATCACGGTTGCGCGCTCCCAAAACCGACAACGACCATGATCCTGCCTCGTTGTTTTCTTGTTCGGGGATCGAAAAGGTTACTTCCAAACTATCATCAGGGGTTTTATAGGCGGCAAACTGAGATGATTCTGCTGAGGGCACATAATGAAAGAACAGTCTTTCGGCAACAACATTGAAATCATTATCGAAAACAGTGGCCACAGAAACACCTCTTCTCATTTCCTCCTTGTCGATCTGTGTAAGGTATGGATGTTGGTTTTCATTGAGTTGCAAGTGCTCCATGATCTCGCCGTGGGTATGAACAACGAGGTGAATATTTCGGAGAGAGGAAGGGATACCATCCGGAAATACACGGCGAACGCTGATCTCAAAATTATCTTCATTTTCCAGGACACTTAGCGATACCCCTTGCTTTTTAATATTTGATAAATCCATCTTTCTGAACTTATCGTCACCTATCTTGTAGTGTACCCGATAATCTCTTCCATGACGCGGACGAAAAGAAAAAGTACCCATACCCTCCATCTTGGATGCAAAAGAAAGAACAGAATCCGTTTTGTTGCTGATCACCCAGCCTTGCACAGGGACACCCTTGCCCAGTTCATTTTTCGCCCTGAAAGCAAACAGGTTTGATATACCTGCCACTGCTGTCCCTCCTTCGGTATACACTTCAAATTCAACACTTTCCCGGAGTTTCTCAAGAGACTTATTGAAACTTTTGTTTTCTTTTACCTCTCTGCGGGTCATGATTTTGCCCTGCTCGGGGTTATGAATATAAACCGGCATTTCAAAAATAAAATCTTCATCGAAATTCAGCATATGTTGCGTATAAGCACGCAGTATATAGTTGCCGTCAGAAATGGAATCAGAAAGGTTTATTTCAACCCTGGCCACACCTTCCTCTACTTGCAGTATTTTTTTCGATACAAGAGTGCCGCTCCAGTGCACCATATCTAAATAAACTGTGGTTTCTCTCCTATCTAATTGATGAGTATTGGCCGAAACAACATAAGCCTTGCCCCATACCACGTCACCGGCAAAATAACTGCTCTTGTCGGTATGGACAAAAATCTTCTGTTGTTCAAATCTGGAAAGATAATCCTGATATTTTTCCGTCAGGAATTCTTTTTCTTGTGCATGAGAAAAAGATTGGGAGGCGATCAAAAATATCGCTATAAATAAACAACGCATAACCAAGTATTTTAGGAATAAATAATTGGGCAATATACGAAAAACACACCTAAATTATTGCCACGTTATCCAATTTTAACTTTTCATGATCATGAAAGCTTAGCAAACTGTAAAACAACGACATAACCGTTTAAAACCCTGTAAAACAGATCAACATGATGCTTTTCAAAATGAGGGTTGTATTTATACCTCCCAAAAACTGCATTCTTGTTCAATTTATTGTCAGCAAGAAAATCCACGTTTTTATCTGTGCCTGATAAAGAAAGCGTCAGGTGCAAGGCGGGCGATGACTGAAAAACAGGATTTTACTTTTGGTAATCGACTGTTTTTAAAGGTCAGCCCAACGCAGCTATTGGCGTTTTCTGACAAGCACTATTTATCAGCACTTTTCCAGGAAAAGAATTCTCTTATCAACAAATAAGTTCTGTAAAAAACAGGTAAAAACACCTGTTTTTTTTCAGGTCTTTTCCACCGTTAAATAAGTTGACTTTCAAGTGGTTACACTGTTGCTGGTATTTTTTTTTGTATGTTACTTTGTAAGAAAGATCATCAACACCATTTCCGAAGAATAATCATATTCGAAAACGAAGAAACCAAACATAAAAACACATGAACCCAGATAACTAACTTTCTAAATAGCAACTTTTTACACAGAATAGCACACTTCATGAAATACCGTTGGATGCATAATTAAAAAGTCTTACAATGAAAAAACTAAATATTTACACCGCTCTCTTATTTTTAGCAGCTATTACTGCTTCGGCCAATAACAATCCTTTTAGTTATGGAGAAGGCACTTCTGAAGATCCTTTTGCCGTTTCAAATTCAACACAACTTGACCAGGTAAGAAATCACCCGGATGCTTTTTTTATCCAAACCGAAAACATCAGCCTTGCCGATCACCAATCGGGCCTGGGATGGGAACCCATCGGAACCTTAGAAAACCCTTTTACTGGTCATTATGATGGAAATGGGTATAGCATTGAAAACCTGCGTATTACACGCCAGGGAGAACCCTATGTAGGATTGTTTGGTTATGTAGGTGCCAGGGGATCTAAGGAAACAACCATTAAAAATATTACATTGGAAAATGTTACCGTAATCGGTGGATTTGCCACAGGTGCTCTGGCAGGTCAAATAGAAGGAAACCAGAACACACGCATAGAAAATTCATCTGTAAATAATGGTATCGTAAGAGGTGATGCCGCAGTAGGTGGCCTGGTGGGTGCCAGCAACAGTTTTATGGAGAATGCTGTGGCGGCAGAAGCTTATCGCCCGGGTATATACAATTCATGGGCAAATGTAGAGGTTTCTCTTCGCTCTTCTTATGCAGAAGGAAAAGAAAAATTTGGTGGACTGGTAGGGTGCAACCAAAAAGGGTTGATCGCCAATTGTTATGCAGCAGGTTCTGTAAATGTTGAAGGTGGAACCAAAATTGGCGGTCTTACCGGATCCAATGAATACAAAGGATTGATCATCGACTCTTATACTGTAACTGCTATAGAAACCACTGAATGTGACTTAACGGGCGGACTGACAGGAAACAACGGCACAGGCAGAAATGCCGGACAGGTAATTCATTCTTATTGGAATACAGAAACCACTGGTACGACAGAAAGTGCTGCAGGAACACCCCTGAGCACCCATCAAATGCAGCAAGCATCATCTTTCAACAACTGGGATTTCCATTTTATATGGCAATGGGAAGACAACCCATACCCCACCCTTAGAAAAGAAGATGTAGAAACGGTAGAAAATGTTTGGACCGGCAGTGGTGGACAGAACTGGAACAATGCAGATAGCTGGAACCGCGGCGTGGTGCCACAATCTTTTGGAAACGCAACCATTCCTTATGGCACAAAAGTAATTGTTCCGGAAAACACCGAATTCCTGGTTCATGATCTCGACGTACAACTGGGAGCAGAAATTATTCTTTCAACCGGAAGCACACTTCAGGTAGGGGGAAAACTCAAAGGAAACGGAACCATCAACGGCGAAGGGTTTTTAACCCTGAGTGGTAAGCAAACACAGCAGATCCCTGCCATCAATCTCTCCAACCTTGTGGTAAACAATCACGTTCAGGTAAAAATGACAGCAGATGCAAATGTAAACGGCACGCTGGAAATGAAAAACGGATTGCTCGACCTGAATGGTTTTGTGCTCACCCTCGGTACGGAGGCAACACTCATAGAAAAAGATGACGAAACAGGCACATCAAGAGTATTTGGCGATGAAGGTTATATTCAAACCTACCGAAACCTGGATAATCCCAAAGGCAACGTAGCAGGATTGGGTTTAGAGATCGAAACCGACGAAAACCCCGGCAAAACGCTGATCAAAAGAGGGCACGGTGAAATAGCAGGAAGTGATAAATCGCAAAGCATTTTAAGATGGTTTGAAATACAGCCTACCCATAACAAAGATCTGAATGCCACCATCGTTTTTCACTACTCCACAGGCGAAATGAATCTATCTGATCACGATTCAAACTTTATTCTTTTCCAATCGAATAATGATCGTGCCGAATGGGTCTGGGCTGACTCTGAAGTAGACGAAACAGAAAGAACACTTACAACCCATAACATAAACAGTTTGCACACCTGGACAGCAGGTACTGCCGAAATTCACTTACCTGTTAGTTTGCTATCCTTCGAAGCAAAAATCAAAGACCAGGAAGTACAAATCGAGTGGATAACCGCTTCTGAAATCAACAACCACTTTTTTACCATTGAAAAAAGTGCCAACGGCATCCATTTTTCAGACCTGATAAAAGTAACAGGAGCAGGAACGACCAGTTCCACCATGTATTACGATGCTATAGACACATCTCCTTTCAGGGGAACCACCTATTACAGGCTGAAACAAACCGATTTTGACGGTTCCTTTACCTATTCAGATATTGTTGCAGTTTCAAACAACGGTCCTGCCAGCAATGAAGCATACCGGGTATATCCCAATCCGGCAGGTGCCGGAAACATCAACATCGCTGCCAATGGCGAAAAAGATGTGGATTTTGGTATTTTCGACCTCACAGGCAAAGTGGTTTACAAAGGTACCGCCTATGCCATGACAATCAACACGGTAAACACTGAGATGCTTTCTCAGGGCCTCTATACAGTAGTATTTTACGGACATGAGAACTATACACAAAAAATACAAATAAAATAGATTAAATAATATGATCGATTTTCCCCGAATTGTTTATCAAAATGGTTATTGAATTCTTTCCGCTTCTTCGCACTTTCAATCCATTTCCATATCCTTTTCATAATCCATCATTCAGTAACCATCAAACAATTCTTATCAGCCGGATGCCTTCCCCAGGTATCCGGTTTTTTTTCTGGCATTTGGATGCAGGAGAGAATTTGTTTTCCATCAGCACCCCGAGAAAAAAGGTTCGATGCCTGTTGATGAGCATTACACAAAACACCTGCGAAAAAAAGCATAGAAATACCAGTGTTTTTTACCCGTTATAAAATACATGTATCACTGTTTTTTAAGAGAGGGTTTATTCGTTGCTTTGTATTGTTGATAAAAGAAACCACAGTTTCCTGCAAACATTAAAGAGCAACAGCATCATGAAAAAGATAACAGATCGTACATAATAATTTGGTTTTTGGTTTCTGGTTTGTAAACCCGTAACTACTGTGATGGTACTTGCGGGTTTTTTTATGGGCGCGTATTTTTACCTGAACAGCGCAAGTCAAACAACACAAGCGATTTCAACCGTTGAAAATCATGTAATACTGTTTTATATGACCTGAATCATTCGTTCCTTTGATAAACAAATTAGTTTTGAACACAAACCAATATAAAAGGAGGAATGATGAGAAAGCAATTGACAATTTATCTGATCTGCATGACAATAGCAGGAAGTTTATTTGGACAGTTTGGAGGGGGTACAGGTACAGAAGGCGATCCATATTTAGTTTCAACATCTGCTCATCTTATTTCTGTGCGAAACCATCTTAATGATGCTGAAGTCTGGTTTTTACAAGACAGTGATATTAGCCTCTCTGGTTACCAAACCGGTGATGGTTGGGTACCCATCGGAGGCAATGGAACTGATGATAAATTTACCGGGCATTATGATGGTGGGGGATACAAGATCACCGGTTTGGTGATCAACCGGCCAGGAGTTGACAATATAGGTTTGTTCGGACATATAGGGGTAAGTGATAACAAAACCGCCACAACCATCAAAAACCTCGGAGTGGAAGATGCGGTTATAACAGGAGGCAGAGGTACAGGTGCACTGGTTGGCAGGGTAACCGGTAATCAAAACACCGTGGTGGAAAACTGCTGGGCAACCGGAACCGTTGCAGGAGATGGCGCCACAGGCGGATTGGTAGGGTCAAACAACAGTCATAAGCAAAACTCAGCAGCAGCAGAATCTTTTCGTCCTGCCATTAACAAATGCTGGGCAAATGTTGATGTTTCTTTAAGAGATGGTTCTACCAGAAAAGATAAATTTGGTGGTTTAGCAGGATGTAACCAAAAAGGGATGATCTCAAATTCTTATGCCAGAGGATCCGTTACCGTTGCCGATGGCGAACGAATTGGTGGATTAGCAGGATGTATCTTATACCGGGGCATCATCACCAATTCTTACTCAACAGGTCAAGTATCAGGCAGTGGATCAACATCTATTGGCGGATTACTTGGATATATCGGAACGGGAAAAGATAAAGGAGAAGTAATTGATTGCTTTTGGGATACATCTTCTTATGAATCAAGTGCAGGAGGTACGGGAAAGTCTACTACTAATATGAAAAATATAGTTACCTACCCAACCTGGGATTTTCTATCTGTCTGGAAAATTTCATCAGGACAAAATGATGGTTATCCCGGACTGATGGAAAGTTATACACCACCAACCATCTGGACATGGAGAGAAACAGGCGATAATGACTGGAATACAGCGAACAATTGGTATACGACAGATCCTGAAACAGCAGCATCCGAAGCACCCAGTGAGGGTGGTGTTGCGGTTATAGAAAACACAACCACCAATCCTCCTGTTGTCAGCAGCAATGTTTCCCTTTACAAGTTAAGAATGGAAAATGACACTGAAGTATCGGTTAACAA
>CAYMLS010000134.1:0-12512 GCA_964390665.1 uncultured Bacteroidales bacterium
GATGGTGAGGTAATTGAAACCGGTGTATCGGTGGAGTATTCGAAAAGTTATGACCAGTTCCGCGAATTGTTCAAAAAAGAAGATAAGACAGAAATTCCCGAACCGAAACAAAACCAGGAACAGTTAGATCAAAACCAAAAATAATCTCATTTTTTTACAGACGACAAAAAAACCTTTTCAAAAATGAACCGAACCAGGACAATACTCTTGAAATGCACATATAATTAGTGCTTGCAGAAAAACGCCAATTGCTGCGTTGGGTTTGCCTTGCACTTGACGCTTTCTTTATCAAGCACAGAAAAAATCGTAAGTTTTCTTGCTGACACTAATTATATCTGATTTCATGGGAAGATGACAAGAAAAACTATTGACACTACCCTGGAAAAGACGAAACTGGATCACGACCAAATAAATTAAAATTATAAACAAGCGAAATACCCATTGTTTATTCATACAGTTTTTATCAATTCATGCGTAAATTTTTTAAAATTGTTTCATTTCCTTTTTACCTGATCATCCTTTTTTCTTTGGCGGGATGCTCTAATCTGCGCCATCTTGAAGAAGGGCAAAAACTTTATACTGGTAGTGAGGTCGATATTCAATCAGATGAAAAAATACAGGAAAAAGAAGAAATTACAGACGAGATTCAAAGAATTTTGCGCCCTAAACCCAACGAAAAATTCCTTTATTTACGATACAGACTTTGGTTTTACAATATAACGGGCGATCCTCCCAAATGGGCATTGAGCAAATGGATGAAAAACACCATTGGACGTCCTCCCGTTTTGTACCAGGATTTTGATGCACAAAATAGCCTGCAATTGATAGAAAACCGTCTTTTTAATATGGGGTTTTTCGATGCAGAGGTAGATTTTGAACCCATTCTGAAGAAGAAAAAAGCAAAAGTAAGATTCGAGGTAAGCCTGAACCCTGCTTTTCAAATACGCAACTTCACTGTTGCCGACAATGATAATCCATTGACAGAACTGATCAATGCATCGATGGAAAACACCCTGTTGAAAAATGGCAACAGATATAGTTTGCAAACCCTTAAAAACGAAAGAGAAAGGATTAGTAAAGTGGTGAGAGATGAAGGATATTTTTTCTTTCATCCTGATTTTTTACTTTTCAGGGCAGATACCAATGCCAACAGCAGGATCGTGGACATCAGATTAGTCATGAAACCCGACATCCCTGAAAAGGCAGGTCGGAAATATAAAATCGGTCAGATTTACGTCTTTACGGATCACACAATCAGGTCAGATGATCCCTCCACTGCCAATGATACGATCGTAACTGATAAAGATCTGATAATGATCGGTTCAGATGCCGTAAAACCTGCTACACTGGAAAGAGCTGTATTTTTCGAAAAAGATCAATTATACAATACCAGGGATCATGATCTAACACTCAATCATATCACCGGGTTAGGGGTCTTTAAGTTTGTGAATATCCGTTTTACTGAAAGGGAAAAGTCAGACGGTGATAATTTACTCGATGTACGAATAATGGTTACGCCCATGGAGAAAAAGACCCTGAGTCTGGAAGTAAGCGGTGTATCAAAATCCACCAATTTTGCCGGACCTGCTGTGAATGCATCTTTTAGCAATAAAAATTTCCTGGGCGGAGCAGAAAACTTCTCCCTCAATTTAAACGGAGCGTATGAATTTTTACCGGGTAATGCGCAGGTAACTTCTACAGAGGCCGGAATTGAATCTGAACTCACGATTCCCAGGTTTTTATCCCCTGTTACATTTCCCAGCATTTCTCATCAATTTATCCCTAAAACCCATATTGGTCTCTCTTTAAATTATCTCTCCCGCACCGATGCGTTCAGTCTTTCGTCGGCCAACGCCAGATTTGGTTACAACTGGCACCTCAACAGATTGACCAGGCATCGCTTAAATCTGTTCACCTTCAGCATTTTTTCTCTGGGAAATGTTTCCACGGAGTACGACCGGATTTTCACAAATCAGCAATTATTAAGACGTGGATTATTCGAACAGTTTATCTTCGGATCAGATTACGCTTTCTATTACAACTCACAAGTGCTGGAAGGAAAAAAGCACAACTTTTATTTCAACTACAACATTGATGTATCGGGAAATGTGCTATATGCCATCAGCGAGGCTTTTTCACTCCCCAGATCGGATGACGGCGATTATATTTTAGCTGGATCAAAATTTGCCCAGTATTCCAAAACAGATTTCGACTTCAGACATTACCTCGACATGGGTCATGGACAAAAACTTGTTACGCGATTGATTACAGGGGTGGCTGTTCCTTACGGTAATTCAGGTTCGCTGCCTTATGTGAAATTGTTTACTATCGGTGGAAGCAACAGCATCAGAGCATTTCAACCCAGAGGACTGGGACCAGGTTCCTATGCCTCATCCGACTCTTTGCAATCTACATTTGATATCTACAGATCGGGGGAAATAAAACTTGAGATGAATATGGAATACAGATACGAATTCAATAATATTTTAAAAGGTGCTTTGTTTGTAGATGCCGGAAATATATGGAATTTCAGCGAAAATGAAAATACCCCTGGAGGCAAATGGGATGGGAATGATTTTTATAATCAAATTGCCATTGGTACCGGCGTGGGGCTTCGTTTCGATTTCACCTTTTTTATTCTTCGTCTGGATCTGGCTTTTCCCATTGCCATACCCTACAATGAATCAGCATCTTATCTGGAGTCTCCGAGATTTCTGGACAGCCAGTGGCGAAACCAAAATCTGATTCTGAACCTTGCCATTGGATATCCTTTCTGATGATCTCCTAAAAGTTTATTTGAAAAGATGTCAATTTTTTTTTAATGACCTATGCCTACAACAAGGAATCCTCGTCTTTGACCTCTTCAAAATGCGTGATGAGTTCTTTTTCCATTTCATCCACCGTTTCACAGATTTTGAATAGTTTCAGATCATCAGGATGGATCATGCCTGCTTCAGCAAATTTCTCAAAATTGATCACCTGATCCCAGAAAACCTTGTCATAAACCAGGATTTTCATCTCCTTTTTAATTTTTCCGGTTTGCACCAGGGTTAGTATTTCGGCAAATTCATCGAGCGTTCCAAAACCTCCCGGAAATATGATAATTGCTTTTGCCATGTAGGCAAACCAGAACTTTCTCATGAAAAAGTAATGAAACTCAAGATTGAATTCCTTATCAATATAAGGGTTGCTATATTGCTCGAAAGGCAAACTAATATTTAACCCCAGCGATTTACCACCCGCCAGATAAGCTCCTTTGTTGGCTGCCTCCATGGCACCAGGCCCTCCACCCGTACAGATCACATAGCGCTTTCCGTTGTTGTAGTAATTTTCGATCGACCATTTGGTAAGTCTCCTTGAAAGTTCAACAGCATCTTCATAATATCGTGAATTCTTCAATCCTGTTTCTGCTTTCTTCACCTCTAAAGGATCAGGATTGTTCTGCGATCTGATCTCCTGCAATTTTTTCTCTGCCTGTTCGCGCGAAGGCAAACGGGCAGAACCAAAAAACACCACTGTATCCACAATATTATGCTTTTCAAATCGAGCCTTTGGTTCCAGGAACTCCGATAAAATTCTTAACGTTCGTGCAGAGGGTGATTTCAGAAAGGATATGTTCTCGTATGCTTTGGGTGGTTTTTCCATCATGATCAATCGTTTTTTTTATATTATGGTGCAAATTTAGCAGATGTTTTTGTTCTAAACCCAAAACATACCCATCCGGGAATATTTTTCAGCTAATTCTTTAGGTCATTGATCCGGCATGATATGAACAACCGGGATTTAATTTGTAATTTTGCCCGAAGAAATATGATCTGATAAATCCACATTAAACCAATGGTATGATCATCATTTCACAAACATCCAGTTTAATACCTTATTTTTTCGAGATGGTGAGATCACGTACTTTTTTTATAATTTTAGTGCTGCTAAGTGCCTTTATCGCACTCGCCGTCTCCTTATATTTTTTTCAACAAAAAAATAGTTTTCAATCTACTGATCAACCCATTGATTTGCAAACAGCAGATACACTTATGGAAATACCGGAAAATCAACCTGCCCATTTGGAAAATAATTCCCATCCTGCATTCTCTGTAAGCAAACAAGCACTTATGGGAAAACCAACAGGAACAAAACAAAGCCTGTTGGTTTTGATAGCACCTGAATTTGCCAACCGACGTGGAATGTATATGCATAAAGATGCTTACAATGCATTTCAATCAATGCACGGTGCAGCAAAAGAAGAAGGTATTCAATTAACGATCATATCCGCATTCAGAAGCTTTGATCACCAGAAAAGGATCTGGGAGAACAAGTGGAACGGGGTTCAGATGCTTACAGGAAACATCAACGCTACGAAAATAACAGACCCTGTGGAAAGGGCGAAAGAAATACTGAAATTCAGTGCCATGCCGGCAACATCAAGACACCATTGGGGTACCGATATTGATCTGAATAGTCTGAACAATGCTTATTTCGAATCGGGCAAAGGAAAAGAAGAATATGATTGGCTAAAGAAAAACGCACATAAATATGGTTACTGTCAACCTTATACGTCAAAAAATGATTCCAGAAAAACCGGATATGAAGAAGAAAAATGGCACTGGTCATACATGCCTGTAGCGGTCAACTACCTGAAATCATTCAGCAATACAATTAACTATTCGGATATTGTGGGTTTTGACGGTTGGGAAACTGCTGAATCTATCAGTGTTATTGAAAACTATGTAAGGGGAATTAATGAAACATGTATTCAATGGCAACCCTGAATTTATCGATAATTAGTGTCAGCAAGAAAACCCACGATTTTATCTGTGCTTGATAAAGAAAGCGTCAAGTGCAAGGCGGGCGATGACTGAAAAACAGGAGTTTACTTTTCGTAATCGACTGTTTTGAAGGCGAGCCCAACGCAGCAATTGGCGTTTTCTTGCAAGCACTAATTAAAAAAACAAAAGCAATGACATATATTATCTGCTGATGTTAACTATTTAAATTCATTAAGAAATAAAGAATGAAGGTAAAATTGGCTTTTTACGTAAGATTTGTGATCATCTTAATTGGATTGGTGGTCATAGTTTTTATTATGCGTGAGGCAAAATCGATTCTGGTTCCTTTGCTGGTCTCCGGGCTACTGGCGATTCTGATCAGCCCCTTTGCATCATGGATGGAAAAAATAAAATTCCCAAGGGGATTGGCTGCTGCCATCAGTCTTATTCTGTTATTGGCGATCATTTCTGCACTGGTTTATTTCTTCTATAACCAGATCCTTAGATTCAGTACAGATCTCATCTTGATCGAAGACAGAATCACCCTTTACATTGAGCGATTAAATATATTTCTGGAGAGAAATCTTGAAGGTGTGGTGCCCCTCTCGGTGGAAAGCATGAAAAACAATATATTTCAGTATTTATACGAAAATGCCACCAGCCTCACACAGGGAGTTATTGCCACAGCAAGCACCCTCACCATTCTGTTCATTATGCCTGTTTACATTTTCCTGTTTATTTATTTCAGAAGTTTCCTCATTGAATTTGTGATGATGTCTTTTGAGGATAAACACAAAATGAAAGTAAGAAAGGTGATTTCAAAAGTAAAACTGGTGGTACAGAATTACATTACAGGTATGTTTTTGGTTATATTGGTTTTGGCAGTACTAAATAGCATTGCACTGGTTAGCCTGGGCATCCGGCATGCATTTCTTTTTGCCGCCTTCGCCGCCCTTCTCAATGTAATTCCTTTTCTGGGTCCTTTTATTGGTGCCACATTGCCCATTATATACGCTTTTCTTACCAAAGACAGTCTTTGGTACACAGTGGGCGTATTTCTGGCTTTTTATGTAATTCAACTTGCCGAAAGCAACTTTTTCACACCCAAAATCGTTGGAGGAAAGGTATCCATGAATCCTTTGATGACCATCATAGCACTCTTTATTGGAAATTTCATCTGGGGATTGGCCGGTATGATCCTCTTTATTCCAGGCATGGCCATTTTAAAAGTAATTTTTGATGAAATTGAAGGAATGGAATCATATGCCTTTTTACTGGGAGATACAAAAACGGCCAAAAAGAAGTTGAACAGAAAGTCGCTCCGGGAACAAATTCAAAATGTAAGGGGAAGGTTTAAAGTGTGAGGTTTTTAAACCTGAACAACATTAAAAGGAAGACTGAAGACACAATCAACTCTTATTTGAAACAAAATTCTCAATTCTCATGCTTGTTAAGATTCGCAATGATAAACAGAGTCCCAAAAAGGAGGATAAAATAACCGGCAAAGATTATAAAATGCAGGGTTTTCCAGTTTTTTATGTAAGCATCGATCATCATAAACAAAGAAACTGAAATAATTGAAAAAACAGAAAAAATGATTGCTACGCCACGATCAGAAATACCCAGATAAGATATATGATGCGTGGTATGATCTTTTCCTCCTATGAATGGAGAATTACCGGCAGAAATCCTTTTGATAAAAACAGTGGTTGTATCAATAATAGGCAAGGCAAATACGATGAGAACAGATAGAAATTGTTTCATGAAAAGTGCTTCAGAAGATCCAAAATCACCATTCCACAAAAAGAGAATACCCAGGGCGGCCAATAAAACTCCCAGAAATTGGCTTCCCGTATCTCCCATATACATTTTAGAAGGATGCCAGTTGTAAAATAAAAAACCACTCAGGGATGCAATAACGCCCAAAATAATCACCAAATATGGATTTTGAAACTCAGATCCAATGAGAATGGAGAGGAAAAATGCCAACAAAACAGAAATAGATACAATGGTGGTTATACCATCCATGTTGTCGAGCATATTGATACTGTTCATCATGCCCACAACCCAAAAAATGGTAAGCAAATAATTCAGCACATTCCATTCGAAGATATCGATGTATGTTCCTGTAGCAATGAGAATAAAACCACAACCAATCTGGGTGAAAAACTTGATCCAGGGTTTTGTATTGTAAGCATCATCGAACAAACCCAGCAGAAACCCAACCATAACAGATACAATGATACCCAGGGTTTGCAGATTAAAAAATTCTCTGTCGCCATTGCGTAAAAAAGATACCCATATGACTGAAAACAGGAAAACGATAAAAAATGATATTCCGCCAAGGGAAGGTTTGGAAGTGGCACTCCAACGTATAATCGCCTCACCTGTGTTTCTGATCCCAAGAGTTTTAGCGAATTTCAGTAAAAACTTATTAATGATGATCGAAAAAACAAAAGAAACAACAAAAATACCAATCAGCATCCACAATAATTTTCCATCCATCATTCCAATATCCAACTTCTTTAGTTTTTGATTAAGAATTTATAAAACTACCCAATTTAAAAACAAACAATATGAAAAGAAGATTAAGATTCATAAGTCATGAACATCAATCTAAACCAGTAAAATTTGAGAAACTTGTAAAAAAATCAATAGCATATATTGCCCAATGTGCAAATACGCTGATGAATTTAAAATGGGCTTTTAAAGTCTTTGAATACACCCGCCACGCGGTCTTTATCAGAAACCAGAGGATCCTGAACACCCCAGTCAATATTCAGATCCGGGTCATTCCATCGTATGGCATCTTCAGATTGTTTATTGTAGAATTGCGTGCATTTATAAAAGAATACGGTATTTTCTTCCAGTGTAAGAAAACCATGGGCAAAACCTGGAGGTATCCAAAGCATCTTCTTCTGTTTGGCATCGAGCACTGCAGGAAAATGCTGTCCAAAAGTGGGCTCACTCTTTCTGAGATCAACCACAACATCCAAAACAGCACCTGCCATAACTCGTACCAGTTTACCCTGATGCCAGGGTGGTCTTTGAAAATGCAAACCCCTCAATACATGTGCTCCTGACATTGATTCGTTGTCCTGCACAAAGTCACTGGTTAATCCATGTTCTTTGTACATATCCTTGTTGTAGGATTCAAAAAAATAACCCCGTTTATCTTCAAACACCGATGGTTCTATGATAAACAGTCCTTTAAACGCTGTTTCTTTTACCTTCACTTTACATTATTTTTATGATTTAAAACTCAGTAATCTTCTTAAAAATGATTTTTTTCTGACTGAATGATCTTCGTCGTAGTAACCATAACCTGCACTGTATCCGCCATAATAATAACCATACGAATACCCTTTATCATATCCATAACTGGAATACTCTTTGTCTACGGCATTCAAAACAACAGAAAGATTCCTGATATGACTTTCACTGATCAGGCGGTTTACATTTTGAATAAACATTCGTTTGGAGTAATTGGCTTTGAAAAGATAGACAGGGTAATCTGCCATCAGAATACTTTTCATACCGTCTGTAACAATCCCAACCGGGGGATTATCAACAATTACATAATCATATTTGCTTTTCAGATAGGTGATCATTTCATCCATGCGGGAAGTAAGAATAAGTTCAGATGGATTGGGCGGCACCGGGCCGGCTGTAATAAATTCAAGGTTTTCCACTTTTGAAGATTGGATACAGTCATCTATTTCATCTATTTTAGACAAAATCGTACTCACTCCTTTAACATTTTCAACATTAAATCCCAAATGAATTTTAGGCTTTCGCATGTCAAAGTCAATAACAATAACCTTTTTATTGCTGAAAGCCAAAATGCCCGCCAGGTTGATGGCAAAAAATGTTTTGCCTTCTCCAGAGATCGTGGATGTAACGGCAACCATTTTCGGACCCGGATCATTGTTGATAAACTGCAGATTGGTGCGGATAGCGCGTAAAGATTCGGCAATGAGCGATTTGGGCTTTTTCAATACCAACAATTGATTTGAAGGAATATCGCTCTTGTACCGGGGAATAACACCAATGACCGATGCCTGTGTATATTTGAGTATGTCGTGAAGCGAAGGTATTTCGTTATAAAACAAATATTTAAGAAGAAATACGCCCAATCCTAAAAAGATTGCTGCCAACAAACTACTCAAATAGATTCCACGGGGTTTGGGATAGATCGGCTGACCCGGTGTTTGCGATCTTTCCAAAAGAACACTCCTGGACACATAACCGGCTTTTGAAATAGAATACTCCGCTTTTTTTTCTACCAGTTGATTGTAAAAACGCTCATTGATAGAATGAACCCTTTCCAACATGCTGTATTCTATCAAACTATAACGCCCGGATTGTTCCAGCAATGCTTCTTCAAATGTATAGATCTTTTCATTGAGTTCTTCAATGCTGTTCTCTATATTCTCTTTCAGGTTCGTGATGCTCTCAACCAACATTTTTTTCTGAATCTCAATCTGATAGTTCAGGTATTCTATCTGACGACTCTCCGGAGTTACTTCGTAAAGAAGTTTTTCCCTTTCTATTAACAGTTCCTCCAGGGCATTTAGCATACCTGAGATGCCGGTCTTAAACTCACTTCCCGATAAAATGGCGATCAACCGGTAAACATCAACATCCTCAACATTGAGGTTCTTTTCGATTTCCAGCAATATATTTTTTTCGAGTTGAAGAGTAATGATCTGGTTTTCAAAATCGGCAATACGCCCCTGTAAAGTTGGCGGAGGTGTAAGGGTAATATCATTGATACCATGCTCTTTTCTGAACTGCTGCAGCTCCAGTTCGGATTCTGATAATTTATCGAAAAGCATATCGAGTTGAGCATCAATAAACTGCAGCACATTATTTGCACTTTCCGCCTTTTTTTCCAGATCATAAATACTAAATTCATCTGCAATAATATTGACAATATCAGAAGCCTTTTGGGCATTGGTACCCTGATAACTCACCTGAATGGTTTTTGCTGCTGAATTGAGAACATTGATACGGATGTCACTACTGTATGACCTGACCAGGTTGTTGGGATTGTTGAGAATGAAGAAAAATGAATTTCTGCTGAACAGGTTTTGCTGTTCACGGATATTATCAAAGTTGTGAATATCAACTTTCACATCCATCTCCGGAAGCTGATTGATGCCATTGATATGCACCTTTCTTTTTATGGACTCTCCTTTCAGTTCAAAAGTAAGAGAAACATTTTCCGGATCAATAAAATCAAGGTATATGGGCACACCATATATGGAAGGGTCTTTAACAACGGCATCTATGTTAAAAGGGGCATTGCGATACATTTCAAAATTCAATACACGTCCTTCTGAAAAATAAGAGACCTCTAACGGCAATCTTTGAAGAGCTCTTTTCAGAAAAGTATTGGAACGCATCAATTCTATCTGCTTGGCCAGATCATCTTCATAAATATTGGCTGTGGGTAGTACCCGTGAAGCTTCGTTTTGAGAACCCATTTGTATGACGGCAGAAGTCTGGTAAACCGGTGGAGTATAACGAATATATAACCAGGATCCCAGCAAGGCAATCAGAATAAAAACAATGGGAAAAAGGACATTCTTCTTAGATATATAAAGAAACAGTTTTATATCTAATTCATCGTTGATGTTGGAAATCTTTTTTACTGAAGGTTCTGTCATTTATTTAATTAAACAAAGAGTAAACAATTAGAGCAGAGGATAACAACGAAAGATAAGGTCCTATATTCTCCATAATTCTTTGCGGTACTCTTTCCCGGGGTTCAACATATATAATATCGTTGGCCTGTAAAACCATTTCGGCATTTTTCACCCCTTCGAGGGTGGAAAGATCGATAAGAAAAACTTTCGGATCATCAAGGTCTCCTCTGATGAGTTTCACCTTTCCGGCCCGTCCGTCGGCAATGCCTCCTGCCATGGCCAAAGCTTCAAAAATATTGGTATTGGTATTATCAAGGTATACCACCTGCGAACTCCCACCACGACCGCCTGGAAAAACAATGACCCTGTTATTGGTGACGCGAAGTTGCACAAACGGGCGATTATAGAATTCAGAAAACTGCTTTTCCAAAAATAATTCAGCTTCCCTAAGGGTAAGCCCGCCCAGTTGCACCCTGCCCAAAACAGGTATTTTAACCATTCCATCATATTCAACCATGTAAGTGATCTGTCCGGCCCTAATTTGCTGCTGCTGAGTAGAATTCACAGGATCAACCAGTCTTTCCCCTTCATTGGTAAACAAACGGAAAAGCAACTCATCATTGGGTGCAATGCGATATTCTACAATCTCGGGTACCTCACTGAAATCAGCGTATTCATAATCTGCCGGCGTACGAAGCATCCTTTCAGGGTTGAGTACCTGGCAGGAGTTGAAAATCAATATACCGAAAAATATTGGCAATAATTTCTTCACTGTGAGTTTTTATAATTCAGGGAGTTACCCAGCATGTAGGATCATAGTGCAAAAATAGTAAAAGCAATCGTTTTTTTATGCAAATTTTCCGTTTTTAACCAACTGCTTTTCCCTCATATGCAGGGAAAATATCCTCATATTAAATGATGCTTTCCGGGAAAACGCCAAATGCTGCCTTGGCCTCGTCTTCAAAACAAGCTTAACGCAAAAACCTGGCATTACAGACAGACACTAAACAACTCGAAGGCATCAAAAAAGCTGACTTCATGATCATAAAGGTCAGAAAAATTGAAAAGCAGATTGGGTTTTCGGGGTGGATCGGTAAAGAAAAAAATATTTTCAGCAATATCAGGAAAATCATCATCTGAAAAAATCAGGCATTTCATACTTCATATTCTTCAGGAAACAGCGTATGTTTTCGCATAAACTTTCTCAGATAGGGTAAAATCATCCAGATGCATTCTGTAGAGATCCTCCATATCTTTGACCAATCTTTGATAATGAAATTTTTGTCCAATCTTTTGCCATCCACTATCCGAAAAAGACCTTCTCATCTGATCATTTTCTACAAGTTTCAGTAAGTTTTCAGCGAATGCTTGCTTATCATCAGCTTCCGAAAGCAATGCTGTAACACCGGGTATCACCACATCTTCTATCCCTCCCACACGGGTACTTACGATCGGTTTACCTGCCGCCTGTGCTTCAATAAGACTCACCGGCGTTCCTTCATTGTGTGAAGTAAGCGCTATGATATCCAAACCTGCGGTGGCAAAATCAATTTCCTTTATCCAGCTTGTAAAAGTGAGCGATGCCGGATGATAATCTCCAACCCCATTTACCCAATCGATACCCAGATCTATTGCATTTTTTTTAATCAATTCTCTTGATTCGCCATCTCCAATGATAAATGCACGTACTTTTTTGGTTGTCTTTTGCTGAAGTCTACGAAATGCCTCCAAAAACAAGCGGTGATTTTTTATGGGTACCAACCTGCCTATAATGCCGATAGCAATCTCATCATCTGCAAGTTGGAAACGTTGCCGAAACAATATTCTTTTTTCATCCATATTTTCACGAAACCTGGAAAGATCAAAACCAAGAGGCACTACATGTACCTTATCACTTTTGCAGATTTTATACTTTTCTGTAAGATCATGTTTTTGAATATCAGAAAGTGCTATAATACCAGAGGTTTTGCGAGCTAATTGCTTTTCAATATTTTTGTACAACCTGGTTTTCATGGGATGAAAATAAGCATCGAAAACATGCCCGTGAAAAGTATGAAAAATATGAGGAACCTTCATGACCAAAGCAGCATGCCGG
>CAYMLS010000135.1:0-12454 GCA_964390665.1 uncultured Bacteroidales bacterium
GTAATTGTATTTGGTTGTTTTTGCCATCCTTTAAAACGGATACCCAAATAACTCAGATAAATAAAATAGCGGAAAGATTTTTTCACATTGTACTATATTAAATGAATTCATATTCAAGGTGCAAACCTAATGTTTTTTCTCCTCTGTTGTTCCTTTTTCTTCAAAATGTGAGTATTTTATTTGTTTAAAAAAGTTTCGTTTCTTTATTGTTGTATTGTTTAATCTGCTGAAAAACAGCGAACATCAGTATTATTCAAGAAAAAATTATTTATAATCTTTATAAATAAGCAGTATAGACGAAAATAATTAAAGAAAAAAGTCTGTAATCGAAAAACACTTCTTATATTTGATGCAGAAAACAAAAAAAGAGATTCAAAAAAAGCAAGAATGATAGTAAAAACTAAATTATTAACAGAAAGGGATTTCTCTATGACAAAAATCGAAGAATTTGTAAAACAACAGGCAGAAACGCATGGTAAAAAGCGTGAAAACCTTATGCCTATTCTTCAGGCAGTTATCAAGGAGCAACATTATCTGTCTGAGGATGCTATGGTTGCTATTGCCGCCGAGCTCGACATCAGCACGGCCGATGTTTATGGTACTGCTTCTTTTTACACCTTTATGGATACGGTTCCCCGTGGGAAAAATATCATCAGAGTGTGTAAAACCATCACCTGCCACATGAAAGGGAAAGATGCAGTAATTGAAGCTTTGCAGGATACACTGAAAATTAAGCTCGGTGAAACAACGCCTGACAGACAATTCAGTCTTTTGCAGGCCAATTGCCTTGGCTGGTGTCACAAAGGACCCGTGATGCTTATCAACGATGAGGTTTACCCGGAAGTAAATCCCAAATCTGCCGTTGAGATTATTCAGAAGTATCTGAAAGAACAATAAACTGAATACTTATTCCCAAAAAGAACAATAAAATTATGGAAAACAAAATAAAAAAAGTTGATCTTATATTTGAAAAGGTTGATTACCTGGATATCTTAAAAAAGTCTTTTGCCCGTTCACAGGATGAGATCATTCTCGATATCATTGATTCTGGTTTGAGGGGTAGAGGAGGAGCTGGTTTTCCAACCGGTTTGAAATGGAAATTTGCCAAAAACGAGGAAGCAGAGCAAAAGTATGTGATCTGCAATGCAGATGAAGGTGAACCGGGTACCTTTAAAGACCGTGAAATATTAACAGAAGCTCCTGAAAAAGTTCTTGCCGGTATGGCACTTTGCGGAAAGGCCACCGGTGCCAGCGAGGGTTTTATTTACCTCAGAGGCGAGTATAATTTTCTTTTGCCCCAGCTTCATCAGATGATTGACCAGTTTCATGAAGAAATGCGGAAATTGAATTTCGATTTCACCATTCGTATTAATTCTGGTAGTGGCGCATACGTTTGCGGTGAGGAAACAGCACTGATGGAATCTATGGAAGGTAAACGCGGAGAGCCACGCAACAAACCCCCTTTCCCTACCTCTGCCGGTTATTTAGGAAAACCCACCAGTATCAACAATGTAGAAACACTGGTTTTTGCATTGATGATCGCCAAGGAAGGACCTGCAAAATTCAAGGAGATGGGTACCTTCGACTCCAGAGGATCCAAGGTTTTTTCTGTATCGGGCGATACTCCCAGAGCGGGTATTTATGAACTTGAGCTGGGCATGAGTCTGGAGGACTTTGTAAATGAATTTGGTGACGGTGATACCAAAGCGGTTCAAATTGGAGGTGCTTCCGGTTTTTGTGTTGCAAGAAAACATTTTAAAGAAACGGTTATTGGCTTTGAAGGTATTCCTACTGGTGGATCCATGATGCTTTTCAACAGCTCCCGCTCCATGTTTAATATACTCAACGATTATCTCGAATTTTTTGAAGAAGAATCCTGCGGCCAGTGCACGCCCTGTCGGGTTGGTTGCCAGCAACTGCTCAAAGGGATAGAGGCAGTGAAAAAAGGTGTGAAACCACCAGCTTATCTCGAAGATCTTCAGAAACTTTCTGAAACGATGAAAATTGCATCAAAATGTGGTTTGGGACAATCGGTTCCCAATCCTTTCAATTCTATCATCAACAATTTCAGAGAGGAGATTATTTATTAGATGGAACTGTTGTTTTGGCGGGAAGGGTTTTATTTCCAAAGAACAGGTCAGAAAACACCAACCCGTGATTTTTCAGCATCCTTACAAATAACGTAAAGAACAGATTAAAAATTTAAACAGGAGAATAAAAATATGAGTACATATAAGGTAAATCTAAAGATCAACAACTTGCCCATTTCTGTGGATGAGGGCACAACCATCTTAGAGGCAGCGCGAAAGCTTAATTTTAAAATTCCTACATTGTGCCATCACGATGATCTGTGTGTTGCCGGCAATTGCCGGGTATGTGTTGTTGAGCAGGAAGGAAACAGGGTTTTGCCGGCTTCTTGTGCCACACCCGTATCCGAAGGCATGGTTATTCAAACCAACAGCATGAAAGTGCGTCAGGCCCGCAAGCATATAATAGAACTATTGCTTTCTGAACACAATTCTGAATGCACCATATGTTATAAAAACGGAAACTGCGAGCTGCAGGAACTCTCCAATGAGTATCGTACCGGCAATCGTTTGTTTCTGGATGTAATGCATAAGTCACCCACCGACATTTCTTCACCTTCCATTGAGAAGGATGATTCAAAATGTATCCGTTGTCAGCGTTGTGTTCGCACCTGCTCTCAACTACAGGCGGTTAGTGCACTAACAGTTGCCAACAAAGGGAAGGATATGAAAATATCAACCTTCCTTGAAAAACCTATGCATGAAGTGGTTTGTACCAATTGCGGGCAGTGCATCAACCGCTGTCCTACGGCTTCTTTGGTAGAACGGAATTATATCGATCAGGTGTTTGACGCTATTTACGACCCCAATAAATTTGTGGTTGTACAAACTGCTCCAGCCACCAGAGTTGCTATCGGAGAAGAGTTTGGTTTAGGACCTGTGCGAAGCACAGGAAAAATGGTTTCTTCACTGCGTCGCTTAGGGTTCGATAAAGTACTGGATACCGATTTTACCGCTGACCTCACCATTATGGAGGAAGGTACCGAATTGCTCACACGACTTAAAGAGGCACTGGTGGAAGGAAAAGAAGTGGCTTTGCCCATGATGACCAGCTGTTCGCCCGGATGGATCAAATTCCAGGAGCACCTTTTCCCCGATTTGCTTGATAATTTATCTACTTGTAAATCACCTCAGCAAATGTTTGGCCCATTGGCCAAAACATATTATGCCGAAAAAATCAATAAAAACCCGGCGGAGATGGTTGTGGTATCCATCATGCCTTGTACCGCAAAAAAATATGAAGCCGATCGTCCGGAAATGCGTGGCAGCGGTTACAAAGATGTCGATTATGTTTTGACGACCAGAGAACTTGGAATGATGATCAAGCAAGCAGGTATAGATTTTGATAAACTCGAGGACGAAAACTACGACAGTATT
The DNA here is from genome assembly GCA_964390665.1 of uncultured Bacteroidales bacterium. Lineage (GTDB taxonomy): Bacteria > Bacteroidota > Bacteroidia > Bacteroidales > UBA7960 > SKVR01. Next base: position 3,465 of record CAYMLS010000135.1, read on the forward strand.
TTGGGAGAATCTTCCGGTGCAGCGGTTATTTTTGGCGCTACAGGTGGAGTAATGGAAGCAGCCTTACGTACCGCCTATGAGATCGTAACCGGTCGCGAGGTTCCTTTTACCAATCTGAACATTAAGCCCGTAAGAGGAATGGAAGGCATCAAGGAAGCTTCCGTAAAAATAAAAGATGTAAAACCTGAATGGAGTTTCCTCGAAGGTGTTGAACTGAATGTTGCTATTGCACATGGTTTAGCCAATGCCAAAACGCTCATGAATAAGGTGAAAGATGGTAGCGCCAATTATCATTTTATTGAGATCATGGCTTGTCCGAGTGGATGTATTGGTGGCGGTGGTCAACCCATACCCACCAATATGGAAATCAGAAAAAAACGTGCCTCTGCCATATATGAGGAAGATGAAAAGAAAACGCTGCGGAAATCTCATGAAAATCCTGAGGTGGTGGAAGTTTATAAGTCTTTTCTTCATAAACCCCTTGGACACAGATCTCATGACCTGTTGCATACACATTATTCTGCCAAAAAGAGGTATTAATTCCACTGATATCCGGTAGTTGTTTGCCATCATATTGGTAAATACAGCAGATAACAAATTGGCGGAGCAGCTTATTCTTTAGTCTGCTCCGGTTTTTTTTGGCAGAACAAATGATTTTTTGTGTATTCTTTGCACACATTTCCATCTGTGTATAATTTTTATTAAATAGGTTCTCGTTTTTTCCGACGAGAGAGCTCGCTAAAACTCTGACTACATGTTTTACATGCCGCGATTTATAATCATGTGCGTGTGTGTCAAAAATTTTGTCATGGCTCGGTTCAACTGATCAATTACCTTGAAACCAAAGGACTGAGTGTATACCTGCAAAAGGCCCTTAATAATTTCTTTTAAGCAGCATCAACCTATAGAACGCCAGAACTATCGCTTTTTTAAGAATTAGAGGAACAGAGAAAACATCGATTCCGGACAAGGATGTTAATATTCTATTTTGTTAGATGTATAGGTGAGATTAAAGAAATAATTATTTGTTTATTCAGGTAATTTTAATTTTTACAAGGGAAATAAATCTTTTGTTTGTAAATTTGTTTAAACTTTTATTTGCTGGCATATGTTTAAAGTGTTATAAATCATGTTGATGATTACGGAAAAAACCATTGAATAAATACTCTATTGTGAAATTAATAACAACATATTGTATTTTTTGTTTGCTATATTGTTATAATGTTTAACTTTGCAATAAAGAAAAAAATACACAATAAAGACTTTGAATGTTTTCCGTAGTTTTTCTGTTGAATGAGGAAAATGAACAAGCACAAAAATATTTCAAAAGATGAGAATGAAATCTAACAATGGAGAGGTTTCTCCCATACCTGAACCCACGCTTCGCAGGTTACCCGGTTATTTGAGTTTTTTCAAATCTTTAAAGATCAATAATGTTGAGCATGTGTCCAGTGGACAGATCGCCTCTAATTTCAAAATGGATTCAACATTGGTAACCAAAGATCTTTCCTATACTGGAATAAAAGGTCGGACAAAGATCGGTTATAATGTTGATGAACTTATCAATAGCATTGTGCAGTTTCTTGATTTTAACAATCAGGAAAAAGCCTTTTTGTTTGGTGTGGGAAACCTGGGGAAGGCACTCATTAAATACCAGGGATTAAAAAGTTATGGATTGCATATTGTTGCAGGTTTTGATATTGATCATCAGGTGATCAACACGACCCTCAACGATGTTAAAATATTTTCATTGAATGATTTTCGCGACATGGCACAGAAACTCAATGTACGCCTTGGAATCATTACCACCCCCGATGCCAAAGCACAGGAAATTGCTGATCTGATGGTTGCCTGGGGCATTAAAGCAATCTGGAACTTCACCCCGCAATCGATCAAAGTTCCCGACAGCATCATCGTTGAAAATACTTCGGTATACTCCGATCTGGCAGTCATACTCAATAAACTCAACAGCTTGTGATATTTTTATCCCTTTTATTACCACTGCTTTAAGATAGACTCATTATAAATTGAGTTTTGTTGAAACTTTCTCCTTATGCTGTTTCTTTGTTTTCATAGTTGTTTCCGGCAAAATATTATTTTTGGGATCATTTGAGATGTGAAAAAAATAACAACATCCTTGTTTCACGTTTTGTAAAGGTTTACCTTTGCAGGATAAAAGTTAATCTCACAGGTTTTTAATACATAACCACATGACCATAAAAGAAATTGTTGAATTGCTGGATGCCCGTTTGCTCTGCGGCAAAGAAAAGGTTGATCTGGATATAGAAGTAGCTTTTGCTTCTGATCTGATGAGCGATGTACTTACCTTAGCAGATGACAATGTATTACTGATTACTGGTTTGACCAACACACAAGTGCTGAGAACCGCAGAGATGTCTGATATTCAATGCATCATTTTTGCCCGCAACAAAGTAGTAACGGAAGAAATGCTTGAACTGGGCAGAGAAAACCAAATAGCGATCATCTCCACCCGGTATTCTGTTTTCAGAACCTGTGGTATTCTTTATGGCGCCGGTGTTAAGGCGATATTTTAATCAACGTAATTTTTTCCTATGCATTTTGAATACCAGATAGAAGGTGGCAATTTTACAAGGGCAGGACTTGCTTCGAGTGAGATCAAAAAGATGCTTAAGCAACTCAATGTTGATCTGGGCATCATTAAGAAAACCGTAGTGGCCACCTACGAAGGAGAAGTGAATATTGTTGCACATGCTTATAGTGGTACCATATACGTGGATTTCGATCCCGGGAAGGTAGTCATTGTTTTGGAGGATGAGGGACCGGGCATACCTGATATAGATCAGGCCATGACCGAAGGGTATTCCACTGCCAGCAGTACCGTCAGGGAAATGGGTTTTGGTGCAGGAATGGGCTTACCAAACATGAAAAAGAATGCCGATGACCTGAAAATCTCCAGTGTGGTTGGAAAGGGAACGACCGTCCAAATAACCATGTATCTTAAATCATAACCATGGAGGAACCGAACATGTTTCCGGGACAAATATAAAATTTCCTGCCAAACCGGATTATTCAAGATATTGATTTCAAATAATCTACTTTAATTATTTCAAAACAGTGAACCTAAATAGCAAAGTTTTCCATCACGCACTCAAATTCCGGAAGGATGTATGCATAGGATGCTCGCATTGTATGAATGTTTGCCCTACGCAAGCGATCAGGATCAGAGGGGGCAAGGCAGAGCTGACAGATAATTATTGTGTTGACTGTGGGAAATGCTACCGTGCCTGCCCGGTAGGAGCAATTATTGTTGAACAGGATGATTTTAGTGAAATTTTTAATTACCAGCACCGGGTGGCACTCATCCCTTCTGTTTTGATGGGGCAATTCCCGGAAAAGGTTTCTTTTACTCAGGTTTCAAGTGTACTTTGCGAATTGGGTTTTAATCATATTTATGAAGTGGAGAACGGGGTTGAGATACTCAAAGATCAAATGGTTGCATATGTGCAAAACAACCAGGAAACCAAACCGCTGATATCAACTTTCTGCCCGGCCATTGTAAGACTTATCCAGGTACGTTTTCCAACCCTAACCGATCATTTTATCCTTATGAAATCCCCGTTGGATGTTTCGGCGGCATATTATCATCAAAAGCTGATCGATGAAGGGGTAGATCCGGAGCAGATCGGAATCTTTTATGTTACACCCTGTGCTGCCAAAATTGCCGCGGTAAAAAGTCCTGTCGGACAAGACCAGTCGCCTATTACCGGCGTCATCAATATGGATTTTATCTTTAATAAAGTGTATACCTCCGTAAAGCAAGGTTTTATAGGAAAGAAAACCTGTGAAGTACCTTCTGTGGATCCGTTAAAATCCAGCGGTATCATGTGGGCATCAACTTTTGGTGAAGCCAAATATATGCCCGGGAAAAATCTTGCCATTGATGAGATCAATAACGTGATTGATTTTCTGGATGAACTGGAAAATGAAGAGAGTGTGGATGTGGATTTTCTTGAACTGCGTGCTTGTGATCAAAGTTGTACCGGGGGAATATTAACAAGTGCCAATCGCTTTTTGGCAGTAGAACGGATGCGCAAGCGTGCCAAATATGTGAGAAGCAAAGTGAAAGAGCAAAATCCTTTTTATACAAAACCGGGCCCCATCAACAAATACCGCGATTTTTTGACCGGACAGATCGGTATTGGGTCGATTCAACCCCGCTCCATGGAAAAACTGGATGAAGATATGGCGGTGGCCATGAAAAAAATGCAAAAGGTTCATTCCTTGAAGAATTCTCTGCCTTATGTTGATTGCGGTATTTGCGGATCGCCCTCATGTAGCTCCTTTGCAGAAGATATTGTGCAGGACAAGGCAGAGATCAATCAATGTATTTATATTCAGAAAAAACTTGAAAACGCTGGTAAACTTTCTGCCTCAGAAACCCTTTCCCTCATGAAAAAAGTGTGGGGGGAAGAGAAGTTTAAATGATAATCGCATTTTGTACAACCCATTAGTATTTAAAAAATAACATCATGACAGTAAAAGAAATTGCCGAAAAATTAGAACTGAAAACACTGAGTGGTGAAGCCGGTTTGTCTGCGCCCATCACAGGTGGATATGTATCAGACCTGCTTAGCGATGTTATGGGAAATGCCGACACGGGTAATGTGTGGATCACTTTGCAGACACATAAAAACGTAATGGCCATTGCCTCATTAAAAGATCTCGCCGCCATTATTCTGGTGAATGGAAACATGCCGGAGAAAGACATGCTGGATCAAAGCAATGAAGAAGGCATCCCGGTATTATCCACTGCGCTGAGTACCTATGAGATAACAGGAAAAGTTTACGAAATTCTGAAGTAATGCGTTCATGAAAGATTACAGGGCCGATATACATATTCATACTTTATTATCTCCTTGCGGAGACCTTGAAATGAGCCCTGCCAATATCGTGCAACGTGCCTCTATGCTTGGGTTGGATATTCTCGGAGTTGCTGATCATAATACGACCAAACATGCCTCTTTGATCAAAAAATTAGCGGAGGAAAAAGGTATTTTTACATTGTGTGGCGCCGAGGTAACAACCAAAGAAGAAGTACATTGTCTGGCATTCTTCGAAAATGAATCTTTGCTGGATAAATTCCAGGTTTATCTCGATCAACATTTGCCTGATATAAAAAATGATCCTAAATATTTTGGTTATCAGGTGGTAACGGACGAAGATGAAATGATCACGGAGGAAGTTGAAAAATTACTGATATCTGCTATCGGACAAACTTTCGATCAGGTTCAGCAAAAAGTAAGTGAACTACAAGGCATTTTTATTCCGGCACATATCGACCGTTCTAAATTCAGTATTACAAGTCAGCTGGGGTTTGTACCACCCGATATCAAAGCCGATGCATTAGAAGTATCAGTGCATAGCAGCAAAGAGAAAATGTTGAATATGTTTCCCTACCTGCAAAAATTTTCCTTCGTACGTGGATCTGATGCGCATTACATAGAGCACCTGGGAAGCAGTTATTCCATTTTCAGAATGCAGGAGATTACCTTTGAAGAAATCAGAAAGGCACTACATCAGCAGGAAGGCAGGAGTGCCTGGTATCACGAAAAAACAGATTCATCAAAAAACAAATCATGAAGGAACTTTCATTGCATATTCTTGACGTTGCCCAGAATTCGGTAACCGCCAAATCTCAGAACATAAAGATAGAGATACAGGAAGATACAAAAGACGATACATTTTTGGTCGTGATAGAAGATGATGGAAAGGGTATGAGTGAAGAAGTTCTGAAAAAAGTAACCGATCCATATTTTACTTCCCGCACCACACGGCATGTTGGACTGGGTGTTCCCCTGATGAAGCAAAATGCCGAAATGGCTGGTGGAAATTTTCAAATTACCTCAGAGGTGGGGAAGGGCACATTGGTAAAAGCACTTTTTAAGCATGAGCATTTCGATCGTCCTCCTCTGGGAGATATGGCAGGGGTTATTTCCATGATGGTAAGCTCCAATCCCGATATCGACTGGATATATATCCACAGTAAAAACGGGAAAACCTTTGTTTTTGATACACGCGAAGTAAAAGAGGCGCTGGAAGGCATTCCGCTCAATGAACCCTCAGTAAGTGGATATCTCAAAGAAATGATCATAGAAAATTTAAAGGAACTTGGTGTGGACTTTTTTTAAACAAAAAATCTCAATGTGGGATCAACTTCGGATGTTAATCATATAACAACTTAGATGTTTTCTCAAGAAAGGTTCTTGTTTTATTAAAACAATAGTGCGTTTAGAGGAGGAGGCAGATGTTTGGTTTGATTGTTTACGGCAAGAAAAATCAAAACATTTTTTTTGTTATCTGATGAAGACTTTACAACTGCTTGTTTGTGGCAAATTGTGTTAGAGCATTTGAAGAATCAGGTTGATCATTTGTGATCACATTGTTAATTCTAAGGAGAAGAGCTAACAGCGATGATTGAAGGATATGGATTTTCAATGAATTGTATATAATGCGAGTTTCTATGAACTGAATATCAGGCGAAAAGGTAAAGAAGCAACTCAACATATTTAACTGACAACTTATTTAGAATAAGTATAAAATAGAGGAAAATTCGATTTTGGATAGAGGAAACGATACGGGTTATGTTTTATTGAATTATCTTTGCCAAAATGTTGAAAAGCAATGAGGAACGGTTCATTTTTCTATGCACCGGGTTTTAAGTTCCACAATTCCTTGCTTGCATAAACAAATTTCATTTCTTGATCAACAGCATGATAGCGTTCTTTGACGATATTAATTTTCAGAATACTTCCCAGGTACACTCATAATTTAGTGCCAGGACACTGAAAATAATATCGAACTATTTTTTGCGTTGCATTGTTAATCATTTAACAATGAAAGCAAATATAAAAAGTCAGAATAGTGAATTCCTTTTTTATTGTGACTGGATAACTGATTTATCAAACTGATAATGAAAACTTTGTAGACTGATTTTAAGAAAATAATAAGACCAATATTTTATTTATCAAACAGGAGTAATAGATATGAGCAAAATCAAATCTTTAGCCGATTTAAAAAAGATGAAGAGCGATCTTCAATCTAAAATTGCCCTCCGGGAGAAAAGTGACAACCCCGAAGGACGTGTATTGATCAGGGTAGGTATGGGTACCAGTGGTATTGCATCAGGTGCCAAGCAGATCATGGAATTTTTCCTCAACGAAACTGAAAAGAGGAATGTGGATGCCATCATCACACAAGTAGGTGATATGGGATACAGTTATGCTGATCCTACTATAGAGGTTACACTCCCGGGAAGCGAACCACTTGTTTTTGGTGATGTAGATCTTAAAAAAGCGGATGACATCATCGAAAAATATATCAAGAACGGAGAAATGCTTGATGGAATCATCCCTGTAAACTATGAAACCATTAACGAAAAAAATGAAGGAGGAAAACAATAATGGCAAAATACAGAATGCATTTGTTGGTTTGTGGTGGTACGGGTTGCCGTGCTTCTGCCAGCGACATGCTTTACGAAGGATTGAAAAAAGAAATACAGGATCACAATCTGCAGGATGAAGTACAGGTTGTTACAACAGGTTGTTTTGGTTTTTGCGAAAAAGGACCGATTGTAAAGGTTATTCCTGATAATACATTTTATGTTTCTGTTGAACCCAAGGATGCCAAAAACATTGTTGAGGAGCATGTTATAAAAGGAAGAAGTGTAAAAAGCCTGCTATATAAAGACCCTACCAAAAAAGAAATTATTCCCGATTCAAAACATATGGGTTTCTATAAAAAGCAATTGCGTATTGCTTTAAGAAACTGTGGTATGATCGATCCGGAAAACATTGATGAATATCTGGCAGCAGACGGATACGAAGCGATGGGCAAAGTTTTACTGGAAATGAAACCCGAAGATGTCATCAAAACTGTCATAGACGCAGGTCTTCGCGGTAGAGGTGGTGGTGGCTTCCCTACAGGTATCAAATGGCAGATTGCCAGTAAAGTTGATGGCGATCAAAAATATGTTGTTTGTAATGCCGATGAGGGAGATCCTGGGGCTTTCATGGACAGATCCATTCTGGAAGGCGACCCACACACGGTAATTGAAGCCATGGTGATCAACGGTTTCTGTATTGGTGCCACCAAAGGTCTGATCTACATCAGAGCAGAATATCCCCTGGCTATTCAACGCCTGAAGATCGCTTTAAATCAGGCACGTGAATTTGGTCTGCTCGGGCAGGATATTCTGGGAAGCGGATTCGATTTTGATATAGAGATACGCTATGGTGCCGGTGCCTTTGTTTGTGGCGAGGAAACAGCACTGATCCATTCCATGGAAGGAGAAAGGGGAGAACCCACTTTTAAACCTCCTTTTCCTGCTCAAAGCGGTTATTTAGGCAAACCCACCAATGTAAACAATGTGGAAACCTATGCCAATATACCCGTCATTATTAACAAGGGTGCCGAATGGTTTGCTTCTGTCGGAACAGAAAAATCAAAAGGTACAAAAGTTTTTGCCCTTGCCGGTAAGATCAACAACGTGGGATTGATAGAAGTACCCATGGGTATTACCTTGCGTGAGGTCATTTATGAAATTGGTGGAGGCATCAAAGGAGGTAAAAAATTTAAGGCAGTTCAAACCGGAGGTCCTTCAGGCGGATGTCTTACCGAAAAACACCTTGATATACCCATTGATTTTGATAACCTGCTCGCCGCCGGTTCCATGATGGGATCAGGAGGTATGATCGTGATGGATGAAGACGACTGCATGGTATCTGTAGCGAAGTTTTACCTCGATTTTACAGTAGAGGAATCTTGTGGTAAATGTGCACCATGTCGCGTAGGAAACAAAAGACTATATGAACAACTCGATATCATTACCAAAGGAAATGGTAAAGAGGAGGATCTCGATAAACTGCGCAATCTTTGCAATGTCATCAAAGACACTTCCCTTTGTGGTTTGGGGCAAACTTCTCCCAACCCTGTTATTTCCACTCTGGATA
>CAYMLS010000136.1:0-12446 GCA_964390665.1 uncultured Bacteroidales bacterium
TTTTCTGAATAAATTTCAAAACCTCCGGTTCCAACATATATCCGGGGGTTTTTTTTTGGGATATCTTTTCTCTGATGTAAGATGAAGATATTTCAATGCGGGGTGCTTCAACCAAACGTACGTTTTGTGAAGAGCGAAACTGATTTTGATCGAAACCTCTGCGGGGGTAGGCATAAATATCAACCATTTCCATGATTTCTTTGTATTTTTTCCATTTGTGAAATGCTTCCAGGTTATCGCCCCCGATAATCAGGACAAATTCTTTTTCCGGGAATTTTTTTTTGATATAGCGCAATGTTTTGTAGGTATAATGCGGAGCAGGCAGGTTAAACTCTATTTCGCTGCTTATAAAGTGATTCTTTTGCCTGATGGCTAGTTTTACCATCTGTAAGCGGATATCTTTATCCGATAGTTTTTCTTTTTCTTTGTGGGGGTTTTGTGGTGAAATGACAAACCATATTTCATACAGGTCTGTTTCATTCAGCATATATTCAGCAATGATAAGATGTCCGATGTGTATGGGATCGAAAGATCCGAAAAAAAGTCCGGTTTTTTTAACCATGAAATTGAATTGAAAGGTGAAAAATATCAGCGGGACAGAAAGTCTGAAAAAACAAGATGCAACTGAGAGATCGCTTTTTGCAGGTCATCATTTACGATCCTTACATCAAATTTGGGTGCAAATTCCATTTCGTAAGATGCTCTTTTGATTCGTTTATCAATGCTTTCAGGGGTTTCTGTACCCCTTCCCAGTAAGCGTTCTCTGAGTGTATTCAATGAAGGAGGTTGAATGAATACAGACAAAGACGTTAACGGATATTGTTTTTTGATGTTCATTCCCCCCAACACATCCACATCAAAGACCACATGTTTGTTCTTTTGCCATATGCGGGTAAGTTCCGACCTGGGCGTACCATAAAAGGTTCCTTCGTATACCTCTTCCCACTCCACAAACCGGTTTTCCGTAATTCTTCTTTTAAAGTCCTCTTCCGATAGAAAGTAATAATCCTTTCCGTGCTGCTCGTTTGCTCGTGGTTGCCGGCTGGTGGCTGAAACAGAAAATTCGAGATTTTCAAATTGCTGAAGGACTGCTTTTAAAAGGGTTGTTTTGCCAGCGCCGGAGGGGGCACAGATGATAATGATCTTTCCTTGCATAACATTATAAAATATTCATCAATTGTTCCTTGATTTTTTCCAGTTCATCTTTCATTTGTACCACAACTTTTTGTATGCCGGCATGGTTTGCCTTGCTGCCAATGGTGTTGATCTCTCTGCCGATCTCCTGTGCGATAAAACCCAGTTTTTTTCCTGTGTTGCATTCATCGCTCACGGTTTCCCTGAAATAATCCAGGTGTTTTTTTAGTCTTACTATTTCTTCGGTGATATCGAGTTTTTCGAGGTAAAAGATCAGTTCCTGCTCAAATCTGTTTTCGTCAACGTGAATTTTATCCTGTGCTTCATGAAAAGCTTTGTTGATTTTATCTTTCACCAGGTTTATTCTTTCCTTTTCAAAATCCGGCACCTGGTTCATGAGTTCCCTTATGGCGATTTCTCTGTTCAGGATATCATTCTCCAAATGTTTGCCTTCGCTTTTTCTAAAATCATCAAGGTTTTCCAATGCATTTCTAATGGATTTTTCTATGGTATCCCATTCTTCAACTGAAAGTTCTTCGTGTGGCGAAACAAGCATATCTGGCAGGCGAAGGATTTGTGCAAAAATGTCGGATGCCGGAAGGGGTGCGTTGATTTCCCGTGAAATATCGGATAACTCCTGATAGTAGTATTTCAGAAGGGGGCGATTGATCCTGTATCCGGTTTGTTCATCAGTGTTTTCGAGGCTAATGATGAGTTCTGCCTTGCCACGAACAAGAGACCTGGCGGCAATATTCCTGATGGCATTTTCTTTTTCCTTGTATGAAGAAGGTAGTTTTAAATTGAGATCCAGGTTTTTACTGTTGAGGGTGCGGATCTCTGTTGTAATGATTTTTTCTTTAAAATGGCATTCTGATTTGCCATAGCCGGTCATGGAAAGAATCATAATGTTTTATTATTTATGTAAGATTTTTATGTATGAAAAAGAAGGCAAAAAAAACGAGGTTCTTTTCTTTGGCAAAAGAACCTCGTGAAATTACAAAAAGTTATCGAAATGCTTGCCATTACAGGGTAAAAGCCAAGCAATTTATTTTAGCGGTATGCGGTTTTATTTTTTATCATCTTCGGTGTCTTTTTCCGTAAAACCTACTCTGTCCATGGCGCCCCATGTTTTTTCACCAATAAAATACTTGAAATTTCCACGAATATTAAACGCAAGAATGAAAGGGTGATAAAAGATGGGTTCGAGCATTGCAGTAAATAGCATTTTCACCACCTCTCTGATCCGCTTGTATCTGTGAAAAGACAATTCTTCAAAGAGTATCGCCCAGTGGGTAAGTGTAACAGCGAAAAAGTAAATGGTGGCAAGCAGCATGAAGAAGAAAGACCAGTTGGGAATACCCAGAAAAGCAATAATAATAAAGTATATGATTCCAATAAATTCAAAAATAGGGGCGAGCCATTCAAAGAAAAACCAATACGGATGCCCCAGCAATCCTAAACTTTTGTATCTTGGGTTGAAAAACAGTTTGAAATGGATAAACAAACTCTCCATGGTACCCCTGGTCCAACGGTCACGCTGCCTTCCCAGAACCCTGAGGTTTGGTGGAACTTCCGTCCAGCAAAGTGGATCTGGAATATAAATAACCTGATATTTTTGTTTTTGGTCAGTCATATAGCGCCTCATCCTAACGATCAGTTCCATATCTTCACCAACCAGTTGTGTATTGTATCCGCCCACTTTAACGATAATATCCCTGTTAAACATTCCGAAAGCACCAGATACGAGCAGCAAACCATTGAGTTGACTCCATGCCATGCGACCCATCAGAAAAGCTCTTGTATATTCAAGAACCTGAACCCTGGGCAGGAATTTTTTGGGTAAATTTACTTCCACAATTTTGCCATCTTCTATATGGCATGAATTGGCAATACGGATAACTCCGCCGGAGGCGACAATTTTTTTGTCGGTTTCCTCCAGAAAAGGTTTTGCCATGATCAGCAATGCGTCTTCAACCAACACCGAGTCCACATCTACAACGGTGATGTATTCTTTGTCTGAAAAATTGATAGCAGCATTGAGTGCATCCGATTTACCCCCATTTTCCTTATCAATAAGAATGAGTTTGTTAAATGCCTTATTTTTGGATTTATAAATTCCCTTGATTTTTTTTGTTCTTATTTTTTCCTCATAAATATAATCTACCTTTTCCAGGTCGTAATGTTGTATTACTTTTTCCAGAGAATCATCGGTACTTCCATCGTTCACGATAATTACCTCAAAATCGTTGTAATGCAATGACAATAAACTTCTGATATTATCGATAATAGATTTTCCCTCATTAAAAGCCGGAGCAATTACGGAGATAGAGGGTGCCAGCGGAGAAGAGAGGAGCACTTTATAGTCGATAAAAGAGTTTTTCCGAATGTAGCGGAGCATGGAAAAAGCCGAGAAAAAGGCCAATATCACATAAGATCCAAAAATAAAAATGGTGAAAAAGATGATTCCATTTTCAACAATAAACTGTAGTGATCTGAAAAATTCAATCATGATTCGGATTTTTGTTTTACATTATTAATCATGGTTACCAGCAACTCATCAGCCTCCTGCTGCATTGTTTCCAGCATTTGTTCACCTTCTGGTTTTATGGATAGGATGATCTCCAGTGCTTTTATTCTAAGTCTGAAGGCATTTTCATAATCGGTGGCTACGTCTTTCAGAAAGTCAAGATCATCTGAAGTGGCCAGGTTTGACAATGCAACGATGATCTCATAACGGATCTTTCGGGGCAGAATGTCGTCCAGTGTTTTAATATCCCGGTCTTCGGGAGATTCTCTTTTCTCCTGTAGTATTGAGTAAAGTTTTTGAGTTTCTCTTTCGTATAGTATTTTGAGATCAGGCACATAGTCAGGGAGTTCGAGTTCTGCAAGTGTATTCACCGCCTGAAGTCTGAGCTGATCGCTTTCATTCATAAGAAATTCTTTCACGGCAGGGGCAGAATTTACTTGCTTGAACAATCCGATCATCCGCAAAGCGAAAACCACTACCGAATCGTTTTCACTCTCAAGCCAGGGTTCAAAAGACTCTATGCTGATCTGGTGGAAGATGATTGTGTCATATATGTTTACCTGTTCCCAATACGAGAGTTCGCTTTTGAGGTTGTCGAGAAATCCCAGGGGGTTATCTTCCGAAAGTTTTACCATTGCTACCTGAGCTTCAGAACGAAGGATGGGATTTTTGTGATCAACAAATTCGGATATGTAGTCATTGGCATCTTTAACATCCATTTGTGCTAATTCTTTGAGCCCTTTGGACATGTGATACCATTTTTTGCTGTAAACCCTTTTCAAAGAGTCTTTATGCAAATCCAGGTTAAAATAGAGGTCTCTGAGTTTCACCGCACTTGTTCCGTGCAGGTTTGAATGGAGTTCACGAAGTTCATCGGTAAGAATTTCCCGATTGAGTGATTTATGAAGGTTGTTGGCCTTGAATTCCATGCTGTCATCATCAAAAAGATAAGAAGCGAGTTTTTCCTGGTACTCATCTTTTATTTTTTGGGTTTTTTCGCGTTGTCTGCTTTTAACATGCCTGTTGATGATGATGGCCACAAAAAGTATAAGAAGGCTGATGATCAGATAGGTAAGCAAAACCATCAGTATTCTTATTTTTGGAGCACCGTTTTCATAAGCGTATAATATTCTGTCAAAAATATTCTCGGGGGGTGATGTTTGCTCTACATCAGATTGTTTTTCATTTTGTAAATGATTGTTTTGACTTTGCAGCAGAAAGAGTAAATTTCCAGCATGATCTATCAGGAGTTTCGCTGCTTTTTTGCTGGTATATCTAACTGAGATGCTCCCTTTTTCCTGAGAGGTTATATCAGATAAGATCAGGTTTTTACTAAAATCTGAAATAAAAGATTCAGAGGCATTCAGGTTACTCCACCCGGAGAAAAAGAAAACAACCAAACCTGCTGCAATATTAAACAAGATCTTCTTTTGGTATATCATGGGTAAAAAAATTATGATTAAAAAACACGCACAAATAAGTATTCCTAGAAACGGTAAATAATTGCAGCCTCTGCAATAAATGGATTACCCCATATCACTTCTTCGTTGTACAGTTTATAACCCGCACCTAAGCGAAAAAGAAATCTGTTGGAAAGTTTATGTTGATATGTAAGCATTGCTTCTAATGTTGTGCCACCCACATCATATATTTCGCCACCTGAAAGTTGATCAAAATCGGCAGAGAAACCTCTACCCACTCTCAGATTAAGGTAATGATCGGGAGAGGAGAAAAATCTGCGGGCGATAAAAAATATTGATTGTGCATTAGGATCGTTTCCATCGGAAGAAAAAGCAAAATAAGGTCTTGCTGATAAAAGGTATTTGCCAAGATATTTGCTGAGTGACCCTGTAAGAACCAAAAGATCTTTATCATTAAAATTCAGCAGTCTGAATCCGGCTGAGATTTCCCAGGCGGCAGGGAGGGTTTGAAAGAGTTCAAATCCAAATTTTGTTACTGGAAAAAGTTCGCTGTCTGGAGAATATCCTGCATTGAGAAAAAGGTATGTTCCGGCCCTGATGGTAGGGTAGGCGTCAATTTCCACCTGGTAGCTGTTGATATCCCACCGGTTTGCCCAGTTTGTGCGTAAGGTTGCCGGACCCAGGATGCGTGTTTTTCTGCCCAGTTCCAAATAGGTAAGGTGCCAGGGTTGGGTATTTGTTTCCAGAAAATACTGCCCTCTGTATCCTAACCCTATATGGTTGTTGAGTCTTGCGTTTTCAATAGAGTTGAGCAGATCTGAGGCTTCTACATAGGAGGGGTCGATTTCAAGTATTTGGTTAAGAATAACAACAGCAGCAGTTTCGTCACCACTTTCAGCCAAAGCCAGTGCTTTCCGATACAGCAGGTTGGTGTTGTTGGGCAGATCTCTGAGGGCGAGATCAATCAGGGAAATGGCGTCATCATAATTTTCCGACCACATTTCCACGTCTATCAGTGCATACAAAGCATCGCGATATCTGGGGTCTTTATTTCTTACTTCAATAAGCAATTCTCTTGCTCTTTTATAGTTTCCTTCCCAGGCATATGTTCGTGCTTTTAAAATTTTCACGTCGTGGTAATCAGGAAAATATTCCAGGATCTGATTGCACAAATTGCGTGCTTCTTCGTATTGATCGTCGAATGCATACTCCCGGGCCTGCATAAACATTTGATCCGGGTCTTCCGGGGGTTCTGCATTGGCAAATGTTGCAATACTGCCTAGCAATAGAGCAAGCAAAATACCAGTCGGGATTTTTTTGGGTAACTTCTGTATAAACCAGTAGTATTCTTCCATATGCTTTACCTTATGGTTTAAATATCCGGGTAGTTTGATGCTTTTACAGCGTATTACGATTTTGTAATCTAATTTTACAATGCTCGTAAGAAACGTATTTTCAAAATCTACATGGTAAAAGAAATTTACCGGATAATGATTTTATGAATATTGTTTATTAGTGTTAGCAACTTGTGGTGTTAGCTTTTCAGCAAAAATCTTTTTACCCTTATTGATAGTTCATTGGGGCTGAATGGTTTGGTCAGGTAGTCATCGGCACCAAGTTTAAAAGCTTCAATGATCGTTTCTTCATTTCCAACCTTAGAAAGAACTATAATGGGTGTGGTTTTTTTCAATTCATTGCGTGTCATATTGATGATTTCCAAACCACCTGTAAAGGGCATGAGCAGATCTGTGATGATCAGATCAAATTCTTCCCCTTTTATTTTTTCAGATGCCGATCTGCCATCATTTGCTACGATCACCTCGTATCCCTCTCTCTGAAGTTTGTGTTCTATGGCCTTGATCATCATAAAATCATCTTCGCATACTAGAATTTTCATCTTTTTATGGTTTTATTTGCTAAAATTTGTTCGAAAAAGTACATAACATGTTGTAGTTATAAATGATCCCTCTGCAATAAATAGTGTCGGCAGAGGGGGGGAAATAACAAATCACATGGTGTTTTTTGTCTATTTATAAAAAAAGATCATAAAGTCGGAAACGCTTTTTATCCTTGCCTTTCAGAAGGATTTTTAAAGCACTCAAAAATAAAAAAAAATATGTCAAACAATAAAAAAAAGTAAATTATTTAGGTGCATGTGTTAAAAAAAAAGCACTTACTCCTTTCTTGAAAATGTTGTGTTGTTTTTAAGTTTCTGATATACAGTGTTTTGAAATTGTGATGATAGGTGTTTTCAGTTGTTGTTTACGTAAAAAGCGCGAATAAGTTGTTAACAGTGGGGTATTGGCGAAAGAACTTACTGGTTTTTATCCAGAAGTTTTTCTAATTCCACCTGTATTTCTTTCAAGGCCTTCATGGCAACCATTTCGGTCTTTTCAATCAGGTCTGGTATTTTATCGGTATTCTTTACATGTGAAGCATTTTGTTCGATGTTTTCAACATCATTAAAAATTGATTTGATACCCATAAAAGTAAGTTGTGGTTTAAATTTATGGGCAACATTCCTCAAGGCTTTCCAATTGTTTTCCTTGTAGTAATCTTTCATTTCCTGAATTACCGATGGTGTATTGTCAATAAAGTAAGACAGCATACTGATGGTAAAATCATCATCACCTTCGCTGAGTTGTTCAAGATAATCCAGGTCAATGAGTGATTCTTCATGATTGGTACGATGGTTATTCATATTATGATTGTTTGTTGTAGAACTAATCTCATTTTGAAAGACCCATTTTTCCATTTTATTTTTCAACTCTTTTACATCATAAGGTTTGGGCACGTAATCATTAGCACCTACCTCAAGGCATTTTCTGGGTGCTTCGCCCATAACACTTGCCGTAATAGAAATGATGGGAACGTTTTTAACGGCTTCAGGTAATTCTTGTCTGATGATTTTAATGGCCTGGTATCCATCCATAACAGGCATTTGCATATCCATCAGAACAATGTCATATTTATTTCTTTTTAGTTTTTCAATGGCAATTTTGCCGTTTTCTGCAAAATCGGCAATGAAACCAAATTTCTGCATGTGCTTTTTAATGACCAGTTGGTTAATATCTACATCTTCGGCGATCAACACCCTCATACCCTGGAGTGCTTCAGGTTTTTTTTCATGATTCTTCTCATTACTTTTTTCTGAATCAGCGGTGTCACTCATGGGCAAAGTAAAAGAAACTTTTGTTCCAATGTTTTCTGAGCTGCTTATTTCAAATTTACCGTTTTGAAGTTCGATAAGTTTTTTTACGATGGTAAGTCCAAGACCGCTTCCTCCATAGGTTCTGGTATCGGTCATGTTTGCCTGCTGAAACTTTTCCTGTATAAGGTTCAGGTTATCTGAAGATATTCCTATGCCTGTATCTTCCAGTGAAAATTTGAAAAAAGAATGATGATCGTTGGTGTCTTTCAGATCGCATGTGAGTTTAATACTACCATGGGGAGTGTATTTAAAGGCATTTTCGAGCAAATGTATGAGTATTTGTTTCAGGCGGTAAGGATCACCCAGCACAAATTCGGGTAGTTTGTGGTCATAATCCAGATAAAATTCGATCTTTTTTTGTTTTGATTTTTCTTTAAACATTTTGTAGAGTGATTCTACAATGGTTTTGGGGTTAAAGAGTTTGTGATCAAATTTTATCTGACCTGTTTCGATTTTATTCATGTCGAGCATATCTTCAAGCATGCGCATAAGCACATTGGTAGCGTTGAGAATGTTCTCCATATAATCATTCTGGTCGTCGTTGAGTTGCGTTTCGGCAAGCAGATTACTCAAACTATAAATGCTATGCAGAGGCGTACGCAATTCATGGCTCATATTGGCCAGAAACTGATTTTTGATCTGCATTGCTTTTTTATAGGTTGTAATGTCATGACCTATACATACATATTGGTAAACATCTCCTTTTTCGTTTTTGAAAGGAAAAGCATTGGTCTGTTGCCAGAAAGCCTCATCATCAGATTTTTTTTGAAGAAGTTCTCCTTGCCAGGTAAACCCGGAATTAAGTTTTTTCCAGAAGTTTGAATACAATTCATCTGTATTGTTTCTTGCATCCAGCCATTCAAAATGTTTACCTGTAACTTGTTTCTTACTGAAACCAGAAACATCTGAAAACTTTTGATTGACGTATTTGATTTTTTTTTGGTGGTCTATAATAATAACAACAGAAGAATGGTCGAGTACCTTCTGGTAAGAAGAAATATCTTCTTTCGAGTTAACGGGTATAAGATAATGCAGGTTTTCTATCATTACATACCGTGTTTGTTTTGTTCGTCCTTTGTTTTGTTAGGTGGTTAATGAAGCAAATGTAGTGAAAAGATCGGGAAATAAATTGGAGATCAAAATTTTCACAAATAATATTTGTCTTTTTCTTTTGTCTGAAATTAAAAATCTAATTCGTTATAGCGAAAATCCCATCCCCCAGGACGCAGATTTCTTACAAAATCGCCAGGTATTTCCGGGAAAAGACTTGACTGCTATTATTTATGATGTTCATTGTGAACTCTTTTGCAAAGAAATTGAATTTTCTAAACAAATGTTTCCACAAAGCGACACAGAAAAAACTAATTTTCTTTTTTGTCAGAACATTTTTGTTTTCCCGGAAAAAACCTGGCTTAAATTATTATAATTTGCCTGATTTAGATTGTTTATAACCTTTGAATGTTACGATGATTTCACACAAAAGGTTGCATTTTGTTTTCCAGAATAGGTTTATTGTATTGATTTTTATAAAGTGAAAGAAAAAATGTAAAGCAACGTGCAAAAATCTTTATATTTATACGATAAATAATAGAATTAAAAAAATGAAGCCACTCCGAAAACTCGTTTTCGTTAAATTGCCTTTGTCGGGCTTCGGTTTCTGGATAATAAACTTTTTGTAGTGGACTCAACAATGAGTACAGTCTAAAAACTTGTTTTTAGACATTCGTGTAATTTTTTTTGTTTTATATTGCTGAATTACAATCAATTAAAATCGTGTAAGTTTGTGGAAATTTGTGGACAAATACTTTTTTTACTGGACTCAACAATTAAATTTTAAAATGATGACTGACCGCAGATCCTTTTATCCATTATATTCCTTCATCGTTTTAATGCTTTGGCTTCTCGTTGCAGAGTATGCCTCTGCGCAGCGTTTCCGCGGGGGTCTTAGCGGCGGTTTGGTTGCCTCTGAAATATCAGGTGATAATTTGGCAGGACCCAATAAATTGGGTTGGTATGCTTCTGTTTATACCACCACTGCTATATCAGAATTGTCTGAGATCAAGTTGGCGATCATGTATATTGAAAAAGGAAGCCGTTCGGTGCCCGATGAAAACAATAATTTTTTTGAATACCGTTTATCCTTACAGTATGTTGAAATTCCGATCACATATCGTATAGATATTACATCTTTTACCCAAAACCGATATTTAAGTAAATTGGTGCTGGAAGGTGGAATATCCGTTTCATCAGTTGTTGGTTTTACAGAGCAGGAAGGAGGAAGTGAGATCCCTGAAGACGGTTCCAGAGAATTTCATCCTTTAGAGGGTAATATTCTGCTGGGTTTGTCCTACCCAATTGGCAACATTTTCGATTTTCAGTTTGGATTTTCTCATGCATTAACCCCTGCTCGTCCTCATGCAAGTGGGGCTGAAACCTGGTACAACAAGGGACAATATAATATGCTTTGGACCCTTGGAGTAACTTTAGAAATGTGGTAAATGGTAACCAAAACAAATGAATCATCGTTAAATTAAATTAAAAAACGAACAAGATATATAAAACATTGTATACCACTGTTGATTCCTTCCTTCTGTTTTATCCGACATATGTATTTGTTTGTTCCGTGTGTTGATGTTTTTCAAAGACATGCCTTTATCTACGACGTCTTTTTTCCGAACAGGTAAAAAAACGTATTTTCTAATTCAGTGTTCGTACTAACTTTTTGAACGAACGATTTTTTAAATTTGTAAAGGTTTTGGTTGAAACCAACAAGTGCAAAGTACACCAAAGACGATAAAGCGTTTTTATTAAATCAATTTGACTTACATAGCAGAAATATTATATATATGGTTGCATTTTTACATTTTCTTTACAATATTATCCGCCCTCTGAGAACAGTATTATTTTTTTCCTTATTTCTGATGATCGGTAATTTCCATCAGGCAAATCAAAAAAGCAAGGATTTCGCTGCTTTCGACCATGATTATTTTCTTTCCCTTGAACCTAAGGTAAGTTTTAATCAGGAGTATGTAAATTATATTGATGATAACCTGACCCGTATCCTTTCTTCACGTCGCTTTAACGGTACCGTTTTACTGGCGCATCAAGGAGAAATTGTTTACAACAAAAGCATGGGTTATTCCAACTTTTCAGAAAAAATTGAATTTGCACAGGAAAATAATGTTTTTCAGTTGGCTTCATTAAGTAAGCAGTTTACTGCTTTTGCAACCTTGATTTTGTATGAAAAAGGAAAGATCCATCTGGATTCCTGCGTGAACAAATATATCGAAGGGTTTCCTTATGATCAAATCACAGTAAGGCATCTTCTTCACCATACCTCTGGTCTTCAGAATTATATGTATCTGATCGATAATTTTTGGCAAGAAGAATACCTCCCCGATTTTGATGATATGCTCAGCATGTTTATCAATCGTTCTGTACCTTTAAACTTTACACCCGGAAGGCGTTTCAGTTACTCCAATACGGGTTATGCATTTTTGGCGATGTTGATTGAAAAAGTTTCCGGACAAAGTTTTGCTCAGTTTGTGAAAACATCCATTTTTGATCCGTTGGAAATGAATCATTCTTTTGTTTTTGAGCATCAAACACCCCTGCATGAAAAGGTGAAAACAGGAGAAGTAGTGGCCGGGCATGAAAGAATGGCGCGCTACATGAGGGTTATTCCGGTTGATTATGTTGATGGTATTACAGGAGACAAAGGTATTTTCTCAAGCGCTGAAGATCTGTTAAAATGGTATAATGCACTCGAGGATAATGCCCTGCTTTCAGATGAAACTACCCAGATGGCATTTAATTATGGAAAACTGGACAACGGAAGAAGAATTAATTATGGCATGGGTTACCGAATCCGCAATCATGCCAATAACCCAATGGCCTACCATCATGGATGGTGGAGAGGCTTTAGAAATGCGTATGTAAAATTACCCGATAACAGTTTGCTTGTCATTTTAAATAATACCAATTCTTCTATCAATAGTCTCGACAGAAATATTTCCTATGTAGTTGATAATTCACCTTTCCCGGCTCTGGAGGAGAAAAGCAATGAACCTAAAGACAACATGCTTGCGGTTTACGATTTTAACAGCCATGACAACAATCAGGTATCAAGGAATTAAAATAAAAACCTCTCCAG
>CAYMLS010000137.1:0-11386 GCA_964390665.1 uncultured Bacteroidales bacterium
ACGTTTACCCACATTTCATTTTGGGCAGCAGTTGGCGTTTTCTTGCAAGCACTATTTACCGGAGAAGAATCCTATCGTTATAATACCTGAAGTCAAAACAACCGATAATCTATATTGTGTATCTGTTTTTTAGCCTTGTCAGTTTTTAATCTCAGAAATTTGTGGTTCGGTAGGTCAAGAAGATGTTTTGCTTTGGCGACGAAGCATTTGATATTTTCAGGAGATCTTTCTGTTGTTTTTATTTTCAAAAGGCAGGTACACAAAATTAAAAAACAGGAAAAAATAAAGAAAAAACGTAAGTCCGGCCTGGTTTTCCAAAGTGTCTTCGTTGAGCATTGAAACAAATGAAATGACCAAAAAAACCGCATGAGGGAGTATATGAATTTTCCTGGTTTTTTTGAGAACATAAAAAAGGACGTAAATAATCAGGACTAAACCGATCAACCCGAAGTTGACAGCAAAGGTAAGAAATTGATTATGTGGTTTGTTCCATTGTTCTTCTGGTAAAACAGTTTTGGTTTTCGTAAATCCGTAATGTTGTGCCAGAACAAGATCTCCGGTACCCCACCCAGTCAGTGGTTTTGCTTTTATGGCCGCCCAGGATGCTTTCCAAAATTCAAATCTTTTTGCCAGGCTGTGCCCCGAGGCGTCATATCCATTTTGGTATTTATATATTTCCCATATTGATTGATGAATTCGCGATATGATACCCGGCCATTTGGTATAATAATGGTTGGCAATGCCTTTTTCTATGGCTTCTATATCGGTTTGGCTGAGTTTTTCGACACCCTCTCTGTCTTTTCTTAATCCCAGTGAACTCATGTAACGGTATAGGGTATATCTTAGAAGTTGCCCCTTCAGGTCTTTCCCGTCAAAATCGAGATTGCTTCTTTCGTTCCATGCTTCTCTCAACTCATCATGTGCAATGTATAAATATACCAGTGTACCATTTTCTGTAAGATTTTCTGATAATCCATGCGAATAAGGATTGCCAAGTGAAGTATGTGTTGGCAGATTTGAAAGGTCTGTTGTGTCTTTTTCGTAAATCATCGATTCAAATTTTATGATCATTACTAGCAATGACCCCATCAATAAAATCAATAATGTAACAAAAATGAAAGATAATTTTGTATTCTTTTTCTGGAATACAAACAAGGCAGCGAGGAAAAATATAACGGCACCAAAGGTTGCCAAACCCGTTAAAACCTGCATTTTTAACAGGAAAAATAACATCCATAAGCTGGAAACATAAAACAAACTTCTGATGAGATAGTGTTTGCCTGAATTTTTCCTGAGTGATTGAGAAAAAGGGTAGGTTTCTGCCATCCATATAAAAATGAAGATGGAAAATACAATCATAAGACTCAACCTGATATGAGAAATAAAAGGGGATAGATCTCTCAGATTGGTATTCACTTCGGGGTCGAACATGGCCCATCCTATAAAAGTGCTCACCAACACAGAAGCTCCAAAAAGCAAAAGTAGCATGTTCGACTTCAGGGCATTAAAACCCAAAGGGGCGCTAACCAATAGAAATGTGAGGGTAAGAAAGGGTATTTTTTTTCTTAATTCTCTGATGCCGGCATCCATATCAGTGCTCCAAAGCATGCCAAGGAGGTAGAGAAAAAAAATGAGGGTAAAAACAACGGCAGCTTTTTGATTCCAGAACCTGATCGTTTTTTCTTTGTATTTGCCTTCAATAATCCAGTTTACAGCCAATACAAACTGTCCGACACTGATGAAATAAACAGAGGTGGGCAGACTAATGGCTATCAGGATCATACCGAAAAGGTACACTCCATAATGGATTTTTTGTGAAAAGAGTGATGGTGGATTCAGTACAGACATTTAATCCGGAAATTATGGGTTTAATAGATGTTATCTCTGTATTTTAAAACGATCTCCAATGGCCAATAGTGTAAGACGTCCATTTTCATCATTCTCTTTGTTGATGGTAAGCGAAGTACCCGTCAGGTTACTGATGCCTGAAAGTCCTGCTCCGGCAATATCCCAGAAAGAAATTTTTTTGTCCTTTATATTTTGTTCCATTTTTTCAATATTCAACCCTGTGCTTTGTTCTATGGTATTGAAAGCCGCATTGGCAAGCACATTGTTGCCCAACAAACCAGAAGTTTGCAATTCATCTGTGGGTTGTTCCGGGTTGTTGCTGGTAATGGTTTCCTTAAACGGGTCATTGTTATTGGTATAACTAAGCCAGTAAAATTCGGTTTTGGGTTCAATATATTCAGGATGCTTATCTCTTGTAATGGGTTGAACTTGTTTGGGTTCAATGGATGATATTCTGATAGATACGGGAATCGTATTTCTTACAGTTTTGGGTTTGTTTTCAGTGGGTTGTATGTTTTTTGCTGGTGTATTTTTTAAAGGGAGAGAATCTTTATTGATTTTATTCATGGGATATGGTTTTTCTGCATTCACCAGATCGGTTTCATTGGTCACGTTTTGCTCCTTATTCTCTTCTTCTTTTTGTTTTTCAACCGGTTCATTGTTCGCTATTTCAGGAGAATTGTCAAATCTAGGGAGTAAAAAGTACATCGTGATCAAAAGGGCAACAGTAGCTGCAGCCACGGCAAAATTGGTAAGTTTGCTATAAAATGCAGGTTGTATGATAAACTTTTTCAAAGATGATTTTCCGGGGAAAACGATTTGCTCATCGGCATTGATTTTTGTCTTTTTGTAAAGTTCAAAATCCTTTTGTTTGTTTGGATTTTTGTCCAGGCTTTCAAGAAACTTTTTTTCCTGTGTTTCAGACAAGTCTCCCTCCAGGGCAGCGATCAGTTCAGCATCGTAATCGCTGATTGTATGTTCGGGAGTTTTTTTTAAGATATCTTTTCCTTCAAAAACAGGTGTTTGATCTTGCTCAATGGTGATCATTTCAAAGTCATCCAATTCTTTCTTTAAGTCCGGATTTATCACAAGAAACGCCTCAAGTGCTTTTATTTGTTCTGCACTGAGATTTCCTTCGTGATAATCAAGGAAAAAGGCTTCGTAATTTTCTCGTGTTATGTCCATTTTATTGTTTATTTGGTCTTGGCATTCAGTGTTTTATTTAAAGGGAATCTGAAGTAAACATTTGCATGCAGATGAACTTCGGATCGTGTTTCTTTATACATGACGTGTTGAGTTTGATAAAAGTTACATCATACAACAACATCCATGCTTCCAATATATTTTTTGAGAAAGTTTCGTGCGCGGTAAATATAGACTTTTACCTGAGATTCATTGAGTCCGGTAATTTCTCCAATTTCCTGGTAGGAGTATCCTTCATAGTCGCGCAGTAAAATTACATGTTTTTGAATTTCGGGAAGTTTTGTGAGGGCGTTATGCAACACTTCTTTCAGGTCTGAATATCCATTATTTGTTTTTTGATTGTTGATGTCTTCATCATTGAGTTCTGTTTGCTTCCGGTCTTTTCTGATAAGATCTATCATTGTATGATAAGCAGTGGTAAAGAGGTATGACTTTGCTTTTGTGCTTTCAATTTCCGATATTTTATTCCACATTTTTTCAAAGCTGTCCTGTACCACATCCCTTGCTTTGTCCTCATCTTTTATATTCTTGAGGATAAACCGGTAAACGCCATCGGCATATTGATCCACGCAGTGATTGTAATCCTGGGTTGTCATTGATCTATAGGGCTTTTGTTGCTTTCATTCGTTATTGTTTGTGCATAAGACGAAATTGACATCCCTAAAGTTACAAATGAAATAAAAATCGTACTGGTCATAACGCATGTTTTTTAGTTCACCTGCGTATGTCAGTCAGATCATGCAATTCTTTACAGTATTCTTGTAAAGAAAAAGTAAGAAAGAAAAAATTTCCCGGGGGGGGGAGGAAAACCATTATTCTTTCCAGCGGAATGATTCCATCAATACCGTAATATCATCTCTGAGAAAGTCAATAACAGGTGCCAGCGAGTCGTTATTGGGTGTTGTATTGAAATAGAGGCTTCCTCTCAGAAAATGATTTGTACTGTCGGTAATAAAGAACTGCATAGGAGATGCTGCTTCCTTTCCTTGTATTTCGAAAAGGGTTCCATATACTTTTTTTTCTGTATCGAAGTAATTTTTTTCCTGGAAGCTGGTTGCTTTGGGGATGTGCTTGTTAACAAAGCTTCGTCCGTCTTCCAGATATTCAATCAGATCATCAGGGGATTCAATTTTTTTATAACTAATGTGTACGGCAGCATCAAAATCACTGAAAACAAGATTCGTCCAGTAAGGTTCTGCTGATGTATGGGAATCGGGGACAACCCTCCCATATACCGGATAATCGAACTTGTATGGATAAAGGGTATCGAAGGCGGTATATTCTTTTTCAGGTAATTCTATTCTTACATACCCTTTGGGCAATGGGGTAGATGTATTATTTTTACAGTTGGTAAAAATTACCAGGAAGAGGAGGAAAGGAATCAGGAAAATCGGGTTAAAAACTTGGTTTTTGGGCATATGATTTTGGTCAGATTTTGAGAAATAAAAGGATGACTTGTAATGATTACGAAAAATAATGAAAGTTATTTTTGCTTTGCCACATCCTTTTTGTGATGCATTTTTACTTTAATACTTTTAATTCTTCTGTTGTCAACATTTTGTACGATAAAATCAAAATCCCGGAAAGAAATTTTTTCCCCTTTAAAAGGGAGTTCCTGTTTTACTTCCAGAATCAGACCTGCCATGGTATCTGCTTCTCCTTTTATTTCATCAAAATCGCTGTATTCCACAGTGGTTATTTTACAAAAATCTTTCAGGAGTGTTTTCCCTTCGAAAATAAAAGTTTTTTCATCGATTTTTGAATAAACCGTCTCTTCAATATCAAACTCATCATTGATATCTCCAACAATTTCTTCGAGAATGTCTTCAAGGGTGATGATGCCGGATGTTCCCCCATATTCATCCACTACAATAGCCATATGAATTTTTTTCTCCTGAAATTCTTTAAGAAGGTCGTTGATTTTTTTGCTTTCAGGAACAAAAAAGCACTGTCTGGTAAGGTTTTGCCATTGAAAGTTGTCATTGCTTTCCAGGTAAGGCAAAAGATCTTTGATATAAAGTAATCCGGTAACATTATCGAAGCTTTCCTTAAAAACCGGGATACGGCTGTATCCTGCATCAACAATGGTTTTGATAAGTTCGTTGAAAGGTGTTTTTTGGTCAACCGCAACAACATCCATTCTGGATTTCATGATTTCGCGTGCATAAATGTTGCTGAATTGTACGATGCCATAGAGCAATTTCTTATCCTCGTCAGTTCCTTTCTCTTCGTGGGTTATATCAATAGCGTGCGACAATTCATCGGGGCTGATAGAGGTTTTTTTTGCTGTAAATTTTTTATCAATAAAATTGGTTGAATTTACCAGAATCGAGCTGAAAGGTTGAAATATCTTTCTTAGGAAGAACATGGGGCCAACCATTACAAAAGCAAATTTGAGACTGTTTTGTGTGGCATACACTTTTGGAAGAACTTCCGCAAATAGCAGCAAAAGAAAAGTAACAACAATTACCTGAAAGATAAACCCAACCATTCTATGATTTTCAAAATTGAAAACGGCAGACATGACAAAAGTGGAAAGGATAATGATGGCAATGTTAACAACATTGTTGGCTATGAGTATGGTTGCCAGGAGGCGTTTGGGTTTTTCCATCAACGTAACGATCAACGCCGACTTGCTGTCGTTTTTTTGCTTTAGTTCGTCAAGTTGTTTGGGATTAAGAGAAAAAAATGCTATTTCCGATCCGGACACCATGGCTGATATGATCAGTAAAACCAGCATCGATAAGAGCCCAATAGCAGCTTCCGTGTTAAATGTTTTGAATAATGTGAGTATAACTGATAAATAACACGAATAAGGTTCAGGTGAATCTTCCAATTTTATTTTACTTTGATTTAGTGCAAAATTACAACAAAAAATATCACAAAGTCAAGTTTTCTAAAATTGAGCGCCTGCTTCGTAAAAAAAAACCGCAAAATTCAGTAAAACAGTTTATTGGCGGTAGGTAACCGCATTAATATGCATTCCTGCGCCCACAGAGGCAAAAATGATCTCATCACCGGGTTGGATCTCATGATTTTCTATTTCACCTTTCAGCACCATATCATACAAAATAGGTACTGTTGCAGAAGAACTGTTCCCCAGCTTATGTATATTCATGGGCATGATTTCTGCCACATTGCGGGCTTCTTTGTATAGTTTGAAAAAGCGTTTGATAATGGCTTCATCCATTTTTTCATTGGCCTGATGAATCAGTATTTTTTTGATGTTCCCTACGGGTATATCTGTTTTGTCAAGCGCTGCTTTAATGGCAAAGGGAACATGTTTGAGTGAATACTCGTAAATTTTCCTCCCGTACATTTTTATGTACCTTATATCAGGGTCGCTTTCCGGAGCATTTGATTTTCCCAGGTAAAGATAATCCGCCTCCTCTTTTGTGTGTGTAACGGTGGCAGATGACAAAATACCTCTGGGGTTATTTTCTGTTTTTGCCTCTATCACTACGGCACCTGCACCATCAGAAAAAATCATGGTATCGCGGTCGTATTTATCCACCACTCTTGAAACCACATCCGTACCTACTACGAGAATTTTTTTTGCCAGTCCTGATTTCACAAAAGAGTCTGCCTGAATGATCCCCTGCACCCATCCGGGACAACCAAAAATAAGATCATAGGCAACGCAGGCGGGGTTTTCAATTTGCAGGATATGTTTTACGCGTGCTGCCAGGCAAGGTAAAATATCCGTTTGTATGGTGCCTTTTTGTACATCGCCAAAATTATGCGCAACGATAATATGATCGAGCGTTTCCGGATCAACGTCCGAGTCTTCAATGGCGCGGCGCGCAGCAATGGCTGCTATATCAGAGCAGTTTTGATCATCCCTGATCCAGCGTCGTTCGTATATACCTGTAATGTCTTTAAACTTATTTACAACCACTTCTCCCGGGCTGGTGATGGCAGTAGCGTCTTTTTCAAAAAAAGTATTGTTTACAAAATCCTGGTTCTTCACAATTACGCTGGGCACATAACTGCCAGATCCTGTAATGACCGTATTGACATAATCCATCATGAATGTTTTTTAGTTGAAATTTAAACGTTTTGAGCAACCGGCACAAAAATAATAATTATATCCATAAAATGATTTACTGGATTTTATGCCTGTCATGCCCTGCATCACACTAAATTTTTCACATACTTTTATTCCTTTCTGCAGCATATTGTCTGCAATTTTTCCAATCTTCGGCGTAAAAATGATCAATTTCTTTAAGTTCATCCACAGGAATAAGGGGTTCTTTTCCCATCCATCCTTTGGGAATGATGCGGGCAGAGTACAAAACAGCATATCTGGGCAGCATTCTAAGGATGCGTTGTACCTGATTGATATGTTTGTTTTGAGAATAACCAAATTGGTGATGAAACACTTTTCCGTTTAGTTTTCTGATTGCTTTTAGTTGTTGTTCATTGTAAGATTTATGTTTGGGATGAAGGTTTATGCTTTTTCGATTGTAAGTAGCTCCTGTAAATTTACAGATGGTATCGAAAAACAAAAAGGGGTCTTCTTTCATATCCTCATAAAACAATACCAGGGGTTTGCTTTTAAACAAGTTTTCGATTAATTTAATTTTGTTGAAGCAGATCATATCATCATGGTTAAAAACACCCTCCTGGGTGCCAAGTGATACATATTTCTGAAAACTGTGTGCATAACCGTTCTTTACACTTCGCCGGTATTGAGAAGCCAGCCAGCTGCCATGCCTGCGGAAAACAATGATGATTTTTGCATCGGGGAATACTGAATGGATCTTTTTACTCTCTGCTTCCAGCTGATGGTCAAATTCTCTGGAGATCAGAACATTTTTTTCCGGAGACTTTTTAACTTTTTCCACATATCCAAAATGATGATAATATGACCGCTGCACGTAGGTGATGTTTTCAAAATAAGGGAATACATTGTATTGCAGATATGTTGTGCCGGTTTTTCCTAATCCAACATGAAAAAATATTTGTTTCTCGCTTTCCATTTGTTAATAATTTGATTAAGTCGGTTCTCGTTTTTCAACGAGAGGTTTTGCCACCACTTTGACTGCATATTTTACCATGCCACGAAATCTAATCATGCGCGTGTATGTCAAAATTTTTGTCATGGCTCGGTTCGGTTAGTTTTTTTGATCGGATCGATCATTGAAAAAAAAAATTGCCAAACCTGTGCAAAGGTATTCAACATTTTGGTTTAAGAAAAAAACGGACGATCTCCTTCTTTAACTTTTATATCTTTGGGGCGCTAAATTTAAAAATTAAAGACCTTTACACATGCTTACGAATTCTTATAACTTAAATCCCAACCCTTTGGTCCGGTTTTTACAAAAACCATCAGACACCTTTACAAAAAATGATATCATCAATTACATAGAGAACAATGGAATAAAAATGATCAATTTTCGCTATGTAGGAGGTGATGGCAGATTGAAAGCATTGAATTTTGTTATCCAAAGCCGCAATCATCTTGAAAACATACTTCATTCGGGTGAGCGTGTGGATGGAAGCAGTTTGTTTAATTTTTTGGAAGCGGGTTCCAGTGATCTTTATGTGGTTCCACGGTTTAAAACTGCTTTTTTAAACCCCTTTTCCGAAATTCCTGCCGTAGATATTCTTTGTACTTATTACGATAAAGATGGTCGCCCGCTTGCCAGTGCACCTGATAATATTATGCGCAAGGCACACCAGGCATTGGTTGAAAAAACCGGATATGAACTACAGGTAATGGGTGAGATCGAGTATTACGTAATAAGTGATAAAAATGACCGGTATGTCGCCACCGACCAAAGGGGTTATCACGAGTCTTCCCCTTTTGTGAAATGGGAGCAATTGCGCATTGACGCTATGATGGCCATGGCCCAGACCGGAGCCCTGCTGAAATACGGTCATTCGGAAGTGGGCAATTTTAAAGACGATGAACATGAATATGAGCAAAATGAGATTGAATTTTTGCCCACACATGTGGAGGATGCTGCCGACCAATTGATTATAGCCAAATGGGTTTTGCGTGAGGTAGGAAACAAGTATGGTGTTACGGTTAGTTTTGCTCCAAAAATTACCGCAGGAAAGGCAGGCAGTGGTTTCCACATTCATATGCGTCCAACAAAAAACGGGCAGAACGTCACGCTGGAAAACGGACGATTGAGTGATATTGCCAAAAAAGTAATTGCCGGTATTCTTGATGTTGCTCCCGCTTTGTCTGCTTTTGGAAATACCATTCCCACAAGCTATTTCCGGTTGGTTCCTCATCAGGAAGCACCAACCAATGTGTGCTGGGGTGAAAGAAACAGATCAGCACTCATCCGTGTTCCTTTGGGTTGGGTAGGTAGTGGCGACATGGTGGCACATGCCAATCCTTATGAAATACCTGCCGATGCAGATTTCAGTCATAAATCCACCTTTGAATTCCGCTGCCCTGATGGTTCTGCCGATGTTTACCTGCTCATTGCAGGATTATGTGTGGGTGCCAGACACGGGCTTGAAATGGAAAATGCCCTTGAATTTGCCAGGAAAACATTCGTTGATATTAATATTTTTGATGAAAAACATACACTTCGTCAGCAGGAGTTGGAGCAGTTGCCCTACTCATGTAAGCAAGCAGCTGAATATTTGCTGAAAAGATCAGATATTTTTAAGGAATATGAAGTTTTTACCGATAGTTTATTGCAAGGGATTGCCAGCAAACTCATCGGATACAATGATGAGCACCTGCGCGAAGAAATTGCCCCCAACCGGGAAGAAACCATGAAACTGGTAAAAAGGTTTTTACATTGTGGGTAGTTCTATAGTTGTGTTGGGAATTTTCAGACCTCACCTTTGTAAAAAAAGATCAACAGGGCGTTTTCTGTTTTGGGAAATAGTACATTTTCCTTCATTCCAAGTAAAATTAAGGATCAGATAAATAAATTAATATCAGGAATTATAATAAAGGTGCAAAACTGACTTTTTTCAGTCAGTTTTGCACCTTTTTTTAAACGAAAACTATTTGCATGAAAAGAATCAGTTACCTGCCCTGCAAAAGCAGGAGAGATTATCGCATATTGTTTTTATCAGTTTATAACTTGATCTCTCAGGTGCTCTTTTAGTTTTTCCGGCGGGTGTTTAGTAGATCATGTTTGTTGTCAACTTCCCGCAAAAGGTTAAAATAATCATCTGGAAAAATCCTTATCAGGGCTTTAAATACCTGTCCAGCCAATCATGTAATTCTTCGTACCAGTAAATAGAATTTTGTGGTTGCAGTATCCAGTGATTCTCATCGGGATAATAAACCAGTCGTGCGTCAAGTCCTCTGGCCTTGTAAATACCATAAACGAGTAGTCCTTGTGCTACCGGAACGCGGTAATCCAGTTCACCATGTATCACGAGCATGGGTGTTTCAAAGTTTTCAGCAAACTGCGACGGGTTTTGTGAGTTGAGTACATCATAATTTTCCCATGGAGTACCTCCGTATTGATATCCTCTGTTGGCACCATAATCGGAAGCAAATTGCAGGTGCAGGTCGTAAACACCGGCATGATTTACCAGTGCAGCATATCTGTTGGTGTGTCCGGCGATCCAGCTGACCATATATCCTCCGTAGCTTCCGCCGGTAGCAGCCATGCGTGTTTCGTCAATATAATCTTTTTCAATCATGTAGTCTGTGGCTTTCATGATATCTTCGAAAGGTTGGTTGGCATGTTCACCATGAATGGAGATAGCAAAATCCTGCCCAAAGCTTGTAGAGCCGTGGAAGTTAGGCATTGCCACCACATAACCGGGTTCGGCGAAAAGATGTGCATTCCAGCGGTAGTGCCATGTATCGCCAAAAACGCCATGGGGTCCCCCATGAATCATGAGTACCAGCGGGTATTTTTTCGTTTCATCAAAGTCGGGAGGATAAACAATAAACATCTGCACATCGGCATCATTGGCACCCTTAAAGGTTACGTTTTCAACTTTACCCAGATTTACATTCTCTAATCTGTGGTCGTTAAAACGGGTTCTTTGTTTCAGGTTTTCACCGTCGGGATCGGTTGTGAAAATTTCAACCGGATTGTTCAGATTATGATGGGTGAACAGAAGATTTTGTTTGTTTTCCCCTGCCAAATGAATATGACCGTTACTACCCGGTTCAAAAATCAGTTCATGTTTTCCGCCTTTTGAAGGCATTGTAAAAATTGAGTTTTGGGATCTGTACTCCGATGTAAAGTAAATGGTTTTGCCATCAGGCGTTAATATCCAGTCGCCAGCAGAAAGATCGATGTTTTTGCTGATCTCCTCAGAGGTGTTTTTGGAGAGATCATAGCGGGTCATCACCATTTTATCGGCATAGAAGTGAAAAATATCCTGCTTGCCGTAG
>CAYMLS010000137.1:11396-12405 GCA_964390665.1 uncultured Bacteroidales bacterium
GGAATTTTCCGTCGGGACTATAAACCGGATTGGCATCGGTTGCCTCATTACCGGCGGTAATATTTGTTAATTCACCACTACCATCGGCATTGAGCAGAAAGATGTCATAATTGAGTCTGTCGTAAGGTGGTGGAGTATTATTTCTTGACAGAGCGATTTGTTTTCCATCAGGTGAAATGTCATAGGAAACCCCTCCCATCATACCAAAGTAGTTGTAGTCTCCCGGCAACAGGTCAACCACCTCATGTGTGTTGATATCTACTGAAAAAAGGCTGGGCAGGTATCCATCTGTCAGCCATTTGTCCCAAAACCTGTACATCGTATTTTCGGTGGCTTTGGCTGACACCTTGCTTTCTTTTTTTTCTTTTATCAGTTCATCCAGTTTCTCGAAATCGCCATTGTATTCGGGGAGAATATTGGCACCAAAGGCGATCTTGTTTCCTCCGGGAAACCATTGAAGCGAAAAAACACCCACGGGCAATTCGGTTATTTGTTTTGCCTCTCCACCCATTTCCATATCAAGTATGAAAACCTGGCCGGGTTGATCATTACGCCGTGAAACAAATGCAATCTTTTTTCCATCGGGGCTCCACACCGGGTTGCCGTCCTTTCCCGAGAATGTTATTTGCCTCTCTGAATCATCTTCGAGATTAAGCAAGTGCAGGTTGGTTTCAGAGGAGTTGCTGTCTATGTCATACTCCGTTACAGTGAAAACTACCCAATTGCCATCAGGCGATACATCGGGTGATCCGATTCTTTCCATTTGCCACATCTTTGTAGCGGTGAAATTTTCCTGCTCTTGTGCATATGCTGCTGAGAGAAATACACAAAGCGACAAAAACATGATGATTGATCTGGTTTTTTTCATAAGTTTTGTTTTGACAATGAATTGTTTATAATTGAGATGAGTTTACATGTTTTTTATAATAAGACGAGTATAAATCACAGATTCCTTTTTTGAGAAATAACGACCTGAAGGCAAAAAGTGAAAGAAAGTGCAAACAAAAAA
>CAYMLS010000138.1:0-12403 GCA_964390665.1 uncultured Bacteroidales bacterium
TTGGTATGAACCTGATGATTTTTTCTGTGGCAAAGGTAGAAGTTTTTTAATGTCAAATTGTCGGTTTTTTTGAACTGAAACAGAGAAGTGGATGCGTGGCACAGGATTTGACAAATCACAGGTGTTTATTCATTGATTGTTTCCCTGTTAAAAAAAAAGATATGTTAGGAAAATTTGACGCTCTTGTAAATTCAAACATTCCGGTTTTGATCGATTTTCATGCAGAATGGTGCCAACCCTGTAAAATGCAGGCACCCATGCTCAAAGATTTTGCTGCTCAAATGGGAGAAAAAGTAAAAGTGATCAAGATAGATGTTGACAAAAACCCCGAAATCGCTCAGCGCTTTCAAATACAAGGGGTGCCTACCCTTGCTCTTTTTAAGAACGGTAATTTGGTTTGGAGGCAGTCTGGCGTTGTGCCGGTTCAGCAACTTACCCAGGTGGTAAACCCTCATTTATCATAAAAGAGAATATTCAGAGCATGCTCAAAATTTTTATTGTTGGTGTATTGGGTGGTTCATAAATAATATCGATGGGTAGGATAATAATGTTACTACTTTAATAAAAAATAACAGAACAAAAAGGGTGTTACACTTCTTTCCTGTTTGTACAACGGCTTAATTTCCATAATTTTGATTTCCTTATTCAAATTCAGTGAAAGCCCGTAACCGGAAAACAAACATCAGTTCACCGGTATTGTAAAAAAACGTACATCTTTATCAATTTCTGATAATCAGGGTTAAATTGATTCAGGTATAATATTTGATGCAAGCATTGGTCGCAAATGTCACGGGTATTGGCACGTTGATACCTTCAATAATCACAGTAAAATTAATCCTATAACCATTGAATTCATGAATAGATTTCAAATAAAACCATTTCTTCCTTTTCTTTTTGCTATTGTTTTGGCTGCTGGTGTTATCATCGGATTGTCTCTTGATTTTGATAAAACCCCGCGGCAAGCAGAAGAGCGTAACTTTTTTTCCATCGGTTTGGGTGGGAGCAATGACAAAGTTTCTGATATTATCAATTACATTGATGATTCTTATGTAGACAGCATTGATCAGGAAGAGCTCACCGAAGAAGCGATCGTAACCCTGCTAAGTAATCTTGATCCGCATTCCTCCTATATTCCGGCCGAATCTTTCCGCGATCTTAACGATCCCCTTATGGGAAGTTTTGAAGGGATAGGCATTGAATTCAATATGATCACCGATACAGTGGTCGTGATCAATCCTGTACCGGGTGGTCCCAGCGAGAAAGTGGGTTTGATGGCGGGCGACAGGATCATAAAAGTAGAAGACGAAAATATAGCAGGTATGGACATCAACACCCAGGATGTTGTCAGAAAACTCAAAGGACCCAAAGGCACAGAAGTAACTGTTTCTGTTATGCGCCGGGGTGTGGATGAGCTGCTTGATTTTACAATCACCCGCGACGAAATACCCTCTTACAGCCTCGATATTGCATATATGGTTGACGCTGAAACCGGATACATAAAACTAGGTCAGTTTTCTGCCACAACTCACAGCGAATTTCAAACCGCAATGGATCGGTTGAAAAGGCAAGGGATGCAACAAATGATTCTGGACCTGAGAGGCAATGGGGGAGGTTTTCTGGAATCGGCCATAAAGCTTGCAGATGAATTTTTAACACCCGAGTCGCTGATCGTTTATACGCAAGGTAGAAATCGACCCAAAACAATTGCCAATGCACGCAGAAATGGAGGATTTGAAGAACAACCCCTTATTGTTTTGATTGATGAATGGTCGGCAAGCGCCAGTGAAATCATTGCCGGCGCCATACAGGATCATGACAGAGGTTTGGTTGTGGGAAGACGCTCTTTTGGTAAAGGATTGGTGCAGGAACAGGTACAACTGGCAGATGGATCTGCTTTAAGATTAACAGTAGCGCGGTATTATACGCCATCGGGAAGAAGCATACAAAAACCTTATGATAATGGAAATGAGGAATATTATGCCGATTTCATGGAGAGGTATATGCATGGAGAAATGGAAACCGCAGACAGTATCCAATTCAATGACTCACTAAAATATACAACAGAATCAGGTCGTATTGTTTATGGAGGAGGAGGCATAATGCCCGATGTTTTTGTTCCCCTCCAAACAGAACAAAGAACTGAATATTTTAACCAAATGTCGAACATGGGTCTGATCTATCGTTTTGCTTTTGATTATGCCGATCAGTATCGAAAGGATCTGGAAAAATATGATGATGCAGAAAGTTTTGTTGATCAGTTTTCTATCAACCAAAACATTATAAGTCAGTTTGTTGAATTTGGTGAAGAAAACGGTGTTTCATACGATGAAGAAGAGTTTGACAAGGCAGAAATATTGATAAACGCTCAAATCAAGGCATACATTGGTAGAAATATTTTTGGTAACGAGGCTTTTTATCCGGTTATCAATAAAGATGACCCAACGGTTTTAAAAGCACTTGAAATGTTTGACACTGAAAAGATGTTTGCTCTGTTGTCTCCCACGAATAAGCAAAACACAAATCCCTGAACGCTTTAAATAAGTATTGTTTTTCTGCTGTTTTTTTATCATGATCAATAACCGGGGTTGGTTTTTCTCTTTTGTGGTTTGCATCCCAAAATAAAATAGATTTTCACCGTTAATTTGTCATAGGCAATCTATATATTTGTGCAGCAGAAAAGTTAAGAACCCGGGATATCGTAAGATGTTTTAAATGGTTGTCAATCATCACATTAAATTTTTGATTGCTGATTTAATGCTGTTTTTTTAACCGAACGCAATTGTAAACGGGAAAGTATAGGGATTCAATGTATGGCAAAAAAAACGTTGTTTAAACTCGAATTTGATTCACCTTTTAAGGTAATGGGTGTTTTTTGTCAGGAAAAAGATTATCGTTTTGCCTGGATATTGAATACGCATTTGCAGTTTGGATTTAGAAAAGAGAAAGATTTCACCTTTTATCCGTCCCGGCAAACGATCCCTTTCGTTTTTTCGGTTTACAGTTTTGATCAAACAGATATGCAAAGGAGTTTCTTTTTGGTAAGCAATCGGTCTGTACAGGGCCAGCGTTTGTTCGACAAACCACCATCTTTGGATTATATTTTTTTGGTAAAAGCGGATGCTTTCAGGTTTGATTTTTCTGAATTGCTGAAAAAAATCAGGGGGTTAAAACAAGTGACCGCTGCGTATCTGCTCGATGATATTTTGGGCAGGAAAAAAGAGGGGTTTTTATATGATTTTGAGGTTTTTCTTACACATGACTTAAAAGTGAATCTGTAAAAAAAACCGGATTTCCTGGTAGAGGAAACCCGGCCATTGGGTTACAAATTATATCTTTTTTGTTATTTTTTCTTTACAGAGGAGGCCCCCGAGGTGTTTAAATCGGTCGTAGCATTGCCTTCATAAATCAGATCGCTTGCTCCACTGAGTTTTCCGGTAATTTTCTCGTTAACCTTTATTCTCATATTACTTGATCCGCTCAGGTTTACCTCCAGCGTACCTGTTTCAAGGTTTGAATTTTTTAAATCGCTTGCTCCGCTCAGGGTTGCTTTGGTAGCGTTGGCAAAACCGTTAATTCTCGCGTCACTTGCTCCGGATAATTTCAGTTCCAGGTATTCTACATTTACGGGCATGGTCAGATCAGAAGCACCCGATGCTGTGATGAGAATTGTTGCCTGTTCAATGGTATTACCCACCGTTATATCCGTTGCTCCACTGGCTGTTAG
This sequence comes from uncultured Bacteroidales bacterium, assembly GCA_964390665.1. Classification (GTDB taxonomy): domain Bacteria; phylum Bacteroidota; class Bacteroidia; order Bacteroidales; family UBA7960; genus SKVR01. The sequence goes on from CAYMLS010000138.1 coordinate 3,725, forward strand.
GCTGAGCAATTCCGGAAGTGTTACCTTTACATGCATCGATCCGGGGTTTCTGATAGATATACCCTTCCCTTTAAAACCAATGATCAGTTTATCCCCACGTGTTTCTGTTTGAATGTATTCAATAATATTATCATCCGCTTCTACTTCTACATAAAACTCATCACCCATCGTTACGGACAGATCTATTGAACCACTTACTTCGATAGCATTGAAATAGGAAATTTCCCTTACTTCTGTGATTACATTTCCACTGCCTTTGATGTTTTGTCCGCAGGCAATAAACGATGATGAAAACAAGATCAGAAACATCATCATTATGTTCCCCAATCCTTCCAGAGTCAATTTGTTTGTTTTTTTCATGGTTGTTCTTTTTTGAATGAATACTATATTGTTTAAAACATCATTAAGACGTTTCATGAACAGAAAAAGTTACAGCAAAAAAGGAAGTAAAACAAGTATTCTTTAAAAAAGGATATTGTGGAACCATGAAACATGCAGGATTATTTTAGTCCTGATTTTCAGGTGTATCCATTTCTTCAATGAGGGTTTCTACAATTCTTTTGCCCGATTTACCATCCCACATCTCAGGCATTCTGCCAGGTTTAATAATTCCTTTGATAATGTCTTCTGCAGATTTCTCTGCTTTTTCCAGGTCGTAACCCACTAATTGATTGGTACCCACATCAAGGGTTACAATGCGTTCGGTATACTTTCTTAATGTAATACATTGACAACTCAAATAGGTGGTCTCTTCCTGAATCGTTTCGCTGTCGGTGATCACAGCTTCAGCATTATTCATCAAGGATAAAAAGTCAATATACTCCGGAGGATCGATCAGAAAAATGGATTTGATCAATTTTGCCGGCAACAATTTATGGATGATCGGTTGCAATCCCGGGGGTACTATCCAAATAATACTGATCTTGTTTTTCAACCGATCGATCATATCTGATAAATTTCCAAGGTTTTCTTTAAACAGACTACTTTCTTTTTTATGCAGGCATATCAAAAGGTACCCGTTTTCATCTGTTTTTAGTTTTTCGGTAATAGATGATTCTTCCATGTCGGACCAGTAAAGTTCCAAAACATCGATCAGTGGATTACCGGTAAAAAATATGTAGTCATTATCTTTCCCACTGTCTCTCAGGTTTTTCATGGCGCTGTGTTCGCTAATGAAGTTGTATTCGCAAAGCACATCAATTAAAATCCTGTTGGTTTCTGCTGTATCGTTCTGATCATAACATCTCAAACCAGCATCAATGTTGGCAATAGGTATTTTCATTTTGGATGCTGTAATAGCAACTGAAAGCATGGTATCCTGATCGCCTGATAGAACAACAAGATCGGGGTTTTCCTGTGTAAGTACCTTTTCTACCTCCAGCATGGTTTGTCCGGTTTGGCTGGCATTGCTTCCTTCTTTTACAGTAATGGTATGATGTATTTTTGGAAAATCCAGATCCTGGTATTGCGCCATGGAGAAGTTACTTTCTTCTTCATAAGCAATCTGGCAGATAAGGTGTTTTAACTCTTTCCGGTATTTTTTAAATGCTTTATCAACGGAGGTTATTTTTAATAAATTTTGATTTGTAGAAGTAAAACTGATTACTTTCTTCATAAAAGTTTTTTTTTGTGAAAACTAGCGTATCTTTCTGTTTTTGACGGGTTATAACAGCTGATTCCTGATTTTGATAATCGTTCAGTAAAGATAGAAATTTTAGTAGATTCTTTTGTAATTTATCTTTTGCCTTCTTATTCGATTCTTTTTTTCCTCTGAAAATGTGCATTATCGGACAAACCACTGTTCATTAATGAACACCACGATGCTTTTTTAAAAGTTCACCATCATTCTTTTTTTACGCTTCCTTTTTAAGGATTACAGACCCATGTGAGCTGACATCATTATTTTGTATACGCTGCCTCATTGATACTTACAAGACCAACAGATACTTTATATTTTGGCATATAAAACAAATACGCTTTTTCAACCCTTAAAACTTTTGTAGTATAATTCGTTTTTTATTTGAAATATATTTGAACAATTTTTATCTGCAAAAAATCCATGATTTTCACTGTATTTATATATGTGGATAGAAATAGGATGATTTTGAAAAATTCGTAAAACATTGAAAAACAAATTAAAAAGAATAAATTTGTTCTTTGATTTGAACATTAACGGACACTATCCATTTTTATATTTTACAAGAACAGACGGTATTTTTTTGATAAAAACGAGTGATAAAACCGAACATAAAAACATAACGGCACAAATATTGTTAGGTAAAAAACTTCAAAAACCACGAAAGTTTTATAATCATGGAAGTAAAAAACAGGATCAAAGAAAGGGCATCGGAATTATTTTTTAAATATGGTATCCGTTCCATAACAATGGATGAGGTAGCAGAATCTCTTGGCATGTCGAAACGAACGCTCTATGAAAGTTTTAAAAACAAGGAAGAACTTCTGAAAGAATGTATTGAATATCAGTATAAAAAAAATGTTGCTCTTCGCGATCATCTTATGGAGGTATATTCCGGTGACCCTTTGGAAGTCCTTTTCCAGACTTTTCGCTCCACTGTGATCAATTTAAATAATATTCATCCCAATTTTTTCAACGATATACAAAAGTATCATTCCCATTTGTGGAAAGACCATGTAAAAAGCAAACAGGAAGAGGGTATAGAATCAACCAGAGAACTTATAGAAGCCGGTGTAGCCGCAGGAATATTCCGGAAAGGTCTGGATGCTCAAATACTGGCGAGGTTAATTCATGCTTTTATGGAACAGATGAGCACACAGGATATTTATCCTGAAACCCGTTTTCCGCGGGCAGAGGTATTTCAGCAGGTTTTTCTCAATTTTATCAGGGGCATGGCTTCTACCGGCGGCTTGATAAAAATAGATGAAAAATTTCAACTGTAAGCAATTTGTAAATCAATAAATGTTTAAGATCATCCCATGAAAAACAATCGAATAGTACGACTTAAAAAGATGACCAGCAAAGCAACAAAAAGAAGCGCCCATCGCTGTTTAGGGTTTTTGTTTCTGATCTCTTTGATTTTACCTCTGTCTGTTTCCGGACAGTCAGATACGCTGGTCTTTGATCGGGAAACTGCCGTAAAGACAGCATTGGAAAACAACCCGGGTATGCGCATTGCCATGCTCGAAAAGATGCGAACCGAGGCCAAATATAACGAAGCAAGGGGCAATCTTTTGCCTTCTTTAAACGCATCAGGTAGCTACACCCGAAACCTTAAAAAGCAGGTGATTTTTTTTCCGGAAGAGATGGCGATGTTGTTTGGAGGCAGTACCGCTCTTGAAGTAGGGTCAGATAACTCATACCTTGCTGCATTGTCCCTGGCAATGCCTGTTTTTAATCCGGTGGTTTATGCCAATATTCGGTCTGCAGAGATTGAGCAAACGCTTTCAGAGGAAAATATACGGGCTACCCAAATCGACCTTACCTATAATGTTCAAAAGGCCTGGTACGACGCTTTGCTGGCCAGAGAATCTCTTGATGTGATACGATTGAGCTTCGAAAATGCCCGTGAAAATCTTGAAAACATCGAAAAACTCTATCATCAGGGCATGGTAGCAGAATACGATCTGATAAGAGCGGAGGTACAAACAGAAAATATCAAACCTGAAGTGCTTCAGGCAGAAAATGCCCTTGATATCAGTCTGAACTTTCTGAAGATACTCATGGGTCTTGAGGAGGAAGTCGTGATCGACGTGAGAGGCAGTTTACTGGAAAGTGCCGAAGCAATGCTTGCAGGATTTAATATTTCGCAAGCGGAAAGAACGCTGCTCAACAACCCTGAATATGTAAATCTGGGATTGCAGAAAAACCTGATGATGCAACAAAAAGAGGTTATCAAAGCCAGCGTTTTACCCTCGGTAAATGCTGTTACCAATTATGCTTACATCACCGAAGCCAATAATTTTGAAATTGGCAACTATGATTGGGTAAATACCGCCTCAGCAGGATTACAGGTCAATATTCCCATTTTCAGAGGTTTCACAAACCGCAACCAGGTAAAGCAAATGGATATTTCCATTCAGCAACTTGATCTGCAAAGAGATTATCTGAAGGACAATTTAAGCATTGAGCTTACCAACATCTTAAAGTCAATGGATGTGGCGCTGCAAAAAGCAGCCGATGCTGAGAGAAACGTAGAATTGGCGCAGCGGGGATTTGACATTGCCCGAATTCGCTATGATTCAGGACAGGGAACGCTGCTTGAATTAAATGATAGTGAAGTGGCGCTCACAAGAGCACGATTTAATATGCTCATGTCCAAACATGAGCTCCTTACTTCTAAAATCAGATATGATCAGTTTATCGGGAAACAGGATATGTAATGCTTTCTTTAATAAGCATGCTGTATAATGATACGTTTCCTGGGAATATGATTGAATATAAATACGCGAACGAAAAAAATATAATCACAAAACCATTAAAATACTGAATATGAAAAAGATGACAAATAATTACGGATGGGTAGTTGTTCTACTATCTGTCTTTTTAGGTGTTTCCTGCTCGTCTTCCGGCAATGATGAAAACAACAAGGAACGAAAGATGCCCGTGAGGGTTGCCGCTGCGGAAATTGAAAACGTTACCAACGATCTGGAATTTACCGGTGTTGTTCAGGCTTATGAAGTAGCGCATATCGCACCCTCTATGCCGGTACGGATCGAAAAAATACTGGTTGATGTGGGCGATAAAGTTTCAAAAGGTCAATTGCTCGTACAGATGGATCGCACGCAATTGTTTCAGGCGCAGGTTCAGCTCGATAATCTGGAAAAAGAACTTTCGCGCCTGGATACTTTACTGAAGGCGGGAGCGGTAACCCAGCAAAATTACGACCAGCTCAAGACCCAGTACGATGTTGCCCAAAGCAATATTGCTAATCTGTCTACCCAAACAGAGATCAGGTCTTCTCTCACAGGTGTGGTTACAGGACGTTATTTCAGTGATGGTGAAATGTTTTCAATGACACCCGGACCGGCAGGAAAACCTGCTATCGTTACCATCAATCAGATACAACCGGTGAAAGTAATGATCAATGTATCTGAAAGGTTTTTTCCTGTGCTGCAGGTTGGACAAACTGCCCAGGTTACTTCTGATGTTTTTCCCAACAGGGTCTTCAACGGACGTGTCAACAAACTATCTCCTGTGGTAGATCGCGTTTCTGGTACTTTTTCTGTTGAAATTGTGATAGACAATAACGATGAAGCTTTAAGACCGGGTATGTTTGCCCGTGTTTCTCTCAATCTTGGTCAACAAGATGTTTTTTTGGTGCCGGCTTTGGCTGTATTAAAACAATCAGGGTCTGATGAAAGGTTTGTCTTTGTTGTAGAAGACCAAAAAGCGGTAAGACAAACCGTACGGACAGGCAGAAAATTTGACGCTCAGATAGAGATTCTTTCAGGCATTAACCAGGGACAACAGCTGGTTGTTAGTGGACAGCACAACCTCCTTCAGGGAAGCGAAGTGGAAATATTGAATTAATTTACCCATCCGTAAAAATCAGAAATATGAGTTTATACAGCAAAGCGGTTCACAGACCCATTACAACACTGGTGATATTTATTGCTATTATGGTGATGGGAATCTTTAGTTTGCGCAATATGCCCATCGATCTTTATCCCGAGATCGATCCTCCTTTCATCAGTGTTTTCACCATCTATCCGGGTGCCAGCGCTTCCGACATTGAAACCAATGTTACAAGACCACTGGAAGACAACCTGAGCACCATTACCAACCTGAAAAATATGACCTCTCAGTCGAGAGAGGAGATCTCTGCCATTACCATGGAGTTTGAATATGAAACCAACCTGGATGAAGCAACCAATGAGATCAGAGATAACATAGGACGTATTTTGCGTTTTTTGCCCGAAGGATTGGAAGAACCCGTTGTATTTAAGTTTTCTTCGAGCATGATACCGGTAATGATGCTTTCTGCCACCGCACAGGAAAGCTATCCGGCACTTACCAAAATTCTTGATCAAAGGGTTATCAATCCACTCAATCGTATTGAAGGGGTTGGTGCCGTAGGTATTTTTGGCGGACCGGAAAGAGAGGTACAGGTAAATGTAGACCCACGACTGATGGATGCACACAACATTACTGTGGAGCAGCTGGGTGGCATTTTGGCAGCAGAAAATATTACCCTGCCCAGTGGAAACATAAAAATGGGCCAGGTTGACTACCCCTTGCGTTTTACCGGCGAATTTAATGAAAGCAGCAGGATAAAAAATATTGTGATCGGCAACTTTAATGGCAGCCCTGTTTATGTAAAAGATATTGCCGAAGTAAAAGACACCCTCAAAGAGATGACCATTGAAGAGCGGATCAACGGAGACCGTGGTCTGAGGCTGATCGTGCAGAAACAGTCTGGCGCCAATACCGTTCAGATCGCAGACCAGGTAAACGAAATGCTCGTTGATCTGAAAGAAAACCTTCCTCCCGACATAAAAATTGATGTGGTATTTGATACTTCAGAATTTATTAATAACTCCATAAGCAACCTCATCCAGATTTTATACTATGCGGCAATTTTTGTTACCCTTGTGGTTTTGTTTTTTATCGGAAGATGGCGCGCTACCTTTATTATTATCCTTACCATACCGGTTTCCCTGGTTACGGCATTTATTTATCTGTATTTTACGGGCAACACCCTTAATCTGATCTCGCTTTCTTCTCTTACCATTGCCATGGGTATGGTGGTTGATGATGCCATTGTGGTGCTTGAAAACATCACCCGTCAACTTGAAAAAGGTAGTACTCCACGCGAAGCGGCAGTATACGGAACCAATGAAGTAGGTCTTGCGGTGGTTGCTTCAACACTTACTGTGGTGGCTGTTTTTCTGCCCATGACTCTAATCACGGGTTTGATGGGAATGTTTTTCAAACAGTTGGGGTGGATCGTTACCATCACTGTTTCCATTTCCACCATTGCTGCACTGTCGTTAACACCAATGCTTTCTTCACAATTGCTCAAATATTCTTCCTCCAAAAGAAAGGGTTTGGGTCCTAAAACAACTGCATTTATAGAAAATACACTTGATGGATTGGATCGTTTTTATGCGCGCATACTGGCGTGGGCGATCGGGCATAAGAAAACCGTATTTGCTATCGTGCTTTTGGTTTTTGCCTCCAGCTTTGCTTTGTTCCCATTTATTGGTACCGGGTTCTTTCCTGAAGCTGACAACAGCCGTGTTGAAGTATCGGTGGAACTGCCCACAGGACTGCGGTTGGAAGAAACCAGCAAGGTGGCCACACAAATTGAAGAATTGCTGTTGCAAAATTATCCTGAAATAGAAATGACCAGCAGCAGTGTGGGTTACAGCACTACTGCCGGCATTTTTGGTGATCCAAGAGCAGGAAGTCATTCTGTCAATTTTTCTTTTAACCTTGTTGATCCTTCTGAGCGCGACAAAGATGTGTTTGAGGTTGCCGATGGCATGAGAAACGACCTATTGGTATTTCCCGAGATCGTCAATTTTACGGTTGAGACGGAGGGTGGCGGATTTGGCGCCGGTGCTCCCATTGAGATTGAAATATATGGAGACGATTTTGACCAGACCAATGCTTTTGCACTTCAGTTGGTGGATAGTGTCAGCCAGATCAGAGGAACAAGAGATGTTGACGTAAGTCGCGGACCCGAAAAACCCGAATTGCGTATCATTCCCGACCAGGAAAAAATGGCCATGTTCGGTTTAAATACATCCACCGTTTCCCGCGCTATCCGCAACAGGGTGGAAGGAATGATATCCACCCGGTTCCGTGAAGACGGTGAGGAGTATAATGTAGTAATAAGGCACAAGGAAGATTTCCGCAATAGCATTACCGACATTGAAAATATTTCGGTACAAACGCCCATGGGCACTATGGTAAGGGTGAAGGAGTTTGCCCATGTGGAAGAATTTTTCTCTCCTCCCAATATCGAAAGAAAAAACCGGATGAGATATCTCATCGTTTCCAGTCAGCTTTTCGGACGATCTCTCGGGCAGATCACAACCGATATTGAAAGTACGATTGAAAATATGGATGTACCTCCCGGAATAGAGATCAGACTGGGCGGGCAGATACAGGAACAGCAGGAAGCGTTTGCCGATTTGTTGCTGTTACTGGCATTGAGTATTTTCCTTGTTTATGTGGTGATGGCATCGCAGTTTGAGTCCTTTTCCATGCCTTTTATCATTATGATGGCTGTTCCATTCTCCTTTACAGGTGTTTTCCTGGCATTGTTTCTCAGTGGAACCGAATTCAATGTTATTTCTTTTATTGGAACCATTATATTGGTAGGCATTGTGGTGAAAAATTCTATTGTTCTCATTGATTTTACAAATCTTCTGGTAGCCAGAGGCAGGAGTATTGTTGTTGCGGTAAAGCAGGCCGGCAAATCTCGTTTACGTCCTGTACTCATGACCACGCTCACTACTTTGTTGGCCATGATACCTCTTGCCTTTTCGCAGGCAGAAGGATCAGAAATATGGGCACCCATGGGTATGGCTGTGATTGGGGGATTATCCGTATCAACGCTCATTACCCTGGTATTTGTTCCGGTGGTATATACCATGTTCGGATCCCGCAGAATAAAAAAATCCAGAAAAGAAAACAGAAAACTTTTGTTGTTGGAACAAACCAAAAACAACTGATATGATTCTGCCATGCAT
>CAYMLS010000139.1:0-1970 GCA_964390665.1 uncultured Bacteroidales bacterium
AAATTATTATATCCATAATTACTGCGAATTGATAACTCACTCATTTGAAAAGAGGGTACATTCGCTTGCTGAATCATAACCCAATGGAGTTCGGTTTCAATACCACGATGTCTTGAGTTCCCAGCGTTTCTGCCCACCCATGCATCACCTCCTACGCGCTGTGCAACCAACAGATCCTGCACCATCATCTGATACAAACTCACATCATAAAACAATTTCCCTTCATCAAAAGATCCGCGCAACCCTGCTTCGTAGTTCCAGCTTTTTTCAGGACGAATATCCGGATTTATAAACCCATCAGGAGTAAGGGTTTCTGAGAGAGAAGGGGGCGCAAAACCATGACTGATGGTGGCAAAAAAGGAATGATCGCTGCTATAAAGATAATTGGCACTGATGCGCGGGGAAATAATGGTTCCGTAATCATAAATCCCGGAAGTATTCAGGGGTTCATCACGAAAAAGATCATGGTAGTCGATACGGGTAAAGTTGGCATTCAGACCACCGGAAAAGCGCAACTTGTCCCATTTTCCATCTGCCTGAATAAAGGTGTTGCCTGTAAACACTTCTTCGTGGTTGTTGCTGATGCGCTCGCCCTGCACCCCCTCACCGTCAATATTTTCAAAATTGCTGTAATTGTATTCTTCCAAAAGATATTCACCTCCTGCGGAAAGATCCAAGGAAAAATCTCCCTGAAATACAGCATATTTTGCCTTGAAACGGGTACCCAGCGTAAAACGTTCCTGGTAATAGACATCAAAAGGACGCATCTCTTTTTCCTGGTTCCACACCGAGAACAAAGTAATATCACCCGACAATTTTTCTGAAAGCTCTTTACTGGCAGTGATCCCCCCCAGAAATCTGTCTGAATCTTCATACCCCTCTGTTTTCATCCAGTTGGCAGCGGCAGATGTGGGGGTATCCACAAAGGTTAATGTATCTATGGAACTGGGAATGAAGGACTTTAAACGGGTAAATGATAACAAAGCGGTAAATTCAGTATTGTCGAATGCATTGAATTGCGAAACGGACGTAACAGCATCCCTGTTAAACTGATTGTTATCGCGGTATCCATCACTTTGTGTACGCGTATAGGAAAGAGATGTGGCATTATCTCCATCAACAAGATCGGCGATAAGCGAGTTTTTAAAAAAACCAAATGATCCGGCTTCTGTAGTATTGCGAAACCCTGTTTGACGTAACCCCGGTTCCCGCGCCTGCAAGGTAATGGTACCACCCAAACCGGCACCATAGGCACTGGTTGCAGGCCCTTTGATCACATCGATGGTTTGGATGATCGCCGGATCAATATCCTGTAAAAAGGTATCTCCTGACGTATTGGTGAGGGGTATATTGTTGAAATAACCCCTGATTTTACCGGTGGCATAAGGTACACGCGCACCAATACCTCTTATGCTGACCCTGGAAGTATTGGTGGCACCAACATGGGCAAAAACACCCGGCACATAATCAAAAACGGGTAGCATATCTGTTTCGGGTTTGAGCCGGTCTATCTGCAGCGAACCAATATGGGTGAGGGAACCGGGAACTTCAATGATGCGATCAGTGCGGTTCAGCGCTGTAACAACTACTTCATTGAGTGAAACGACAGTAGTGTCATTTGAGGAATTTCCGGCAGACAATTCCGGCAGGGTATCCTGTAACGGATGATTATTTTTTGTGGCAAATCCTGCCAAAGACAGACAGAACCACAGAACGAATGTGGTGAAAAAGGTTGTTTTCATACCTGTTCAAACAACCAAATACCCGGCAGGTTCAATAAAGTTTTGTAACGATAAATGACTAAATTTGCGTGCACCTTAACCTAAAAAAACAAATTATGACGAAAAATTTCATCCTTATTCTTTTTGCCATGGTTCTTTTTTCTTGTGGAAACGATGAAATGAAAACCCCTGCGGAAAAACGGGACTTTACAACCCCTGCAACCCCTGAAGAAAACATTGAATTTCTGG
>CAYMLS010000139.1:1980-12275 GCA_964390665.1 uncultured Bacteroidales bacterium
GTAAATATTGACAAAAAATACAACTTTGCTGAAACCTTTGAGTTGGGCAAAAACAGAAATGGACAATCCATTGCAGGTGTAAAACTAACCAATGGTGTTTTTGGGGAAGACCCGGAAAAATTAAAAATCCTGGTTTTTGCCCAGCAACATGGCAATGAACAGAGCGGAATGGAGGGTTCCTTGCTTTGGTTGGCAAAATTTGTATCCACAACCGACCAGTTACTTTTACAAAAAGCAGATATTTGCCTCGTGCCGCAGGTTAACCCTTACGGAGCCATGGAAAACCAACGTCGTAACCCCGACGACTTTGACCTTAACCGTAACCATATGTTGCTCAACCAACCCGAAACACAGGCGCTGCATCAGCTTTTTCATAAATATACTTTTGATGTGACCATTGATATTCACGAATATTGGCCCTATGGTGAAGAATGGAGAGAATTTGGAGGGTATAAAAACTTCGATATGCAGATCGGTACCCTCACCAATCCCAACACCTCTGAAAGACTGAGAGATTATGCACTGAACAATGCTTTTCCTTACCTGGAAAAGGAACTTGAAAAGCTGGATCTATCGTTTTTTCATTACATTGTAGGTCCTGCACCCCAGATCGGTTACACACGTCACAGCACAGCTGATATTAATGACGGAAGGCAGAGCTTTGGCATTTTGAATACAATGTCGTTTATTTTTGAAGGACTCAATGGAATGGATCGCTACAGCGACAGTTTGCACAGAAGAGTTTTTGCACAGTATACGGCACTCGATCTGCTTTTAAACAAGATCTACAGGGATGCTTCTCTGGTGAAAAACATTGTTGAACAAGGAAGAAATGAACTTTTAAACCCACAACCCAACGAAAAGGTTGCGGTACGCATTGAGCATGTTAACAAAGGAGAATTACTCGAATTACCACTCATTACGCCCGATGAAGGAACAGACACATTGGCAATACTGGAAAATTACCACCCTCATGTGGTATCTGTTTTCGATGTGGAAAAACCCAGGGGGTATCTTATTCCCGACACACTTACAGAACTTCTCGACCTTTTGAAATTACAAAACATTGAATATTTTGAAGCGGATGAGCAACATGCCCTGAACACAACAGGTTATTTAGTCAGGCAAATAAACCAAAGTTTTGACGAAGGACTGGACAATGTTTTTCCGGAAGTATCGACCAGAGCGATGGAGATCGTTTCCGGACAATATTATTTTGTACCTACTGGTCAACTGTCTGGCAACAAGATCGTGATCATGCTCGAACCTCAGTCCATGTATGGTATCGTTCAAACAGAAACCTTTTCTCATTTGCTTCAACCCGGTGAGATCTATCCTTTACTGAGAAAGGAGTGGAACGAGGAATAAAGTTTCTATGAAGATATCCGAATCTTTGATGATATTTTTTTTCACCAAAACAAATATACCTTATAATCAAATAAACAAAGTCATGAACCGAGCTCTGACAAAAATTTTAATACACACGCGCATGATTATCATTCGCGGCATGTAGAGCATTCAGTCAATGTTTTGGCGAGCTCTCTCGTCGGAAAAAACGAGACAGGCATCTAGCAACTTTAATAAAATTATAATCAAATGAAAAACTTTTTAAGCATTCTTGCCAGCCTTGTTTTGCTGGTTGTTATGAATTTCTATGGATCGGCAAATCCGCTATGGTTGAGGTATCCTGCCATTTCACCGGATGGAAATACCATCGTATTCAATTATAAGGGAAATATTTATAGTGTACCCGCCAAAGGAGGTAAAGCCAACCCCCTAACCCTTAGCGAACACTATGATTATTCTGCCGTTTGGAGTAACGATGGGCAAAAGATCGCTTTTGCCTCTGATCGTTATGGTAATTTTGATATTTATGTGATGCCTGCTACGGGTGGTGAAGGAAAGCGGCTTACCTTTCATTCCAATGCTGAAAAACCCAGCGCTTTCAGTCCTGATGATCAAAATATTATTTTCTCTGCAAACCGTCAGGATCTGCACACCCATGTCCAGTTCCCCTCTGGCGCAATGGCAGAGTTGTATAACGTTCCGGTTGCCGGCGGAAGAGTGGATCAGATCATCACTTCTCCTGCCCATGATGCCACCTTTAGTCCTGATGGCAAAAAAATCATTTACCACGACAGAAAAGGATATGAAGATGAATGGCGTAAACACCATACCTCTTCTGTTACAAGAGATATATGGGTTTATGATACGGAAACAGATGCCTATACCCAGCTCACATCCTGGGAAGGAGAAAACCGCAACCCGGTGTTTGACACCAATGGTGATGATTTTTACTACCTTACCGAAGAGAGTGGTTCTTTCAATGTGCATAAAAGTTCATTGTCTGATCCGGAAACTTCTGCTCAGATCACCAATTTTGAAAACCATCCAGTACGATTCCTTACTGTAGCCAATGACGGTACTTTATGTTTTAGCTATCATGGAGAGGTTTACACCATGCAGGAAGGGCAAAGTCCTCAAAAAGTTGATATTACAACAGGATTGGATGGATTACTCAATTTGGACGAAACAGTAAGTGTGAACAGCGGATTCACCGAAGCAAGTCTTTCGCCCAACGGAAAAGAGTTTGCCTATGTTTTTCGCGGTGAAATATTTGTAAGCAGCACAGACCACGGAACAACCAAAAGAATTACCAATACATCCTACCAGGAACGCAGTGTTAGCTTTAGTCCTGATGGGAAATCTTTGCTCTATGCTGCCGAGGCAGACAGCAGTTGGAATGTTTACCAGGTTTCCATCGCCAGGGAAGAGGAACCCTACTTTTTCCTTTCAACTATTCTTGAAAAAGAAGAGGTGATCGCAACTGATCAGGAAGAGTTTCAACCTGCCTATTCACCTGACGGAAAAGAAGTTGCCTATCTGGAAAACCGAACGACATTGAAAGTGGTGAACCTGGAAACAAAAGAAACAAGGCTGATACTTTCCGGTGAACATAACTATTCTTATGCTGACGGTGATATGTGGTACCGCTGGGCACCCGACAGCAAGTGGTTTCTGGTTCAGTTTGGTCAGAAAGACAGGATTTTATCGCCGGAAGCAGGATTGATTGAAGCATCCGGAGAAGGTACACTGCGTAATCTTACACAAAGCGGATATTCTGACATGAGACCCAAATGGGCAATGGATGGTAAAATGATGATCTGGCTATCAAACAGAGAAGGGAACCGCAGTGAAAGTGGTTGGTCAGGAGAAGGTGATGTGTATGGAATGTTTTTTACAAAGGATGCCTACGACCGCTTTCAACTTTCTGAAGAGGAGTTTGAACTGTTGAAGGAACAGGAAGAGAAAACCAAAAAAGAAGAAAAAGAAGATACACCTGAAGAAAAAAAGAAGGGGAAACGAAAAAAACAAAATGATGACGATACCGATGATGAGAAAAAGTCTGCTGACACCCTTAGGTTCGACTGGGATAATTTAACAGAGCGCAAGGAAAAATTAACAGTACACACCTCAAGTGCATCAGATTTTGTGCTTTCCAAAGAAGGAGACAAATTGTTTTACCTGACCCGCTTTGAAGGTAAAAACAACCTATGGGTTACCGAACTCAGAACAAAAAAAACAAAACAGTTTGCAGCCATTGGAGCAGGCAGAGCAAGCATGGAACTTTCAGATGATGGCAAATTCCTGCTTATTCTGGCCGATGGCAAACCCATGAAAGTAAGTACCTCCGATGGGGAAGTGAAACCTGTTTCTACCAAAGGAGAAATGGTACTCAAACGTGCAGATGAAAGAGAATATATTTTTGAACACGCCTGGCGACAGGTGCGGGAAAAATTTTATGTGCCCGATCTTCAAGGAGTTGACTGGGATTTTTACAAGAAAGAGTATGAGATTTTCCTGCCCTATATCAACAACAACTACGACTTTACAGAGATGCTGAGTGAAATGCTTGGAGAACTGAATGCTTCGCATACTGGCAGCGGTTACCGGCACAGGGCTAAAAATGGCGACCGAACTGCTTCCCTGGGTCTTTTGTATGACTATGAACATAATGGAGACGGACTTTTGATCGCCGAAGTCCTGGAAAAAGGTCCTTTGGATAAAGCAAAGTCCAAAGTTGAACCCGGTCATATCATTGAAAAAATTGACGGACAAACACTTACAACAGATATTGATTTTTACAGGTTGCTCAATCGCAGAGAAGGAGAAAATGTATTGCTCGATATCCGCGACACCAAAGGAGATTCTACCTGGCAGGAAGTGGTAAAACCCATCTCCTTAGGTGCCGAAAACCAAATGCTTTATGAAAGATGGGTGAAAACACGCCGTGAAGAAACCCTTCGCCTTTCCGAAGGCAGGATCGGATATGTGCATGTAAGAGGAATGAATGACTCCAGCATGCGCACTGTGATTGAAGATGCATTGGGTAAACATCTGGATGCTGAAGCGCTGATTGTTGATACCCGTTTTAATGGCGGCGGAAATCTGCATGATGTGCTTTCTGATTTTCTTACCGGTGAAAAATACTTTGACATCGTTCCTCATGGGCAATATGTAGGATACCAGCCTTCCAACCGATGGGTAAAACCTTCTATTGTGATCATGGGCGAAAGTAATTATTCCGATGCCCATTTATTTCCGGTTGCCTATAAGATCAAAGATGGTGGACAAACCCTTGGTATGCCTGTGCCCGGCACCGGTACCTTTGTGTGGTGGGAAACACAGATCGATCCAACCATTTACTTCGGTATACCCATGGGAGGATGGAGACCAATCGGAGAACCGTTCCTGGAAAACAATCAGCTGGAACCAGACATTAAAGTGATGAATGAACCCGGTAAGATGGCAGAAGGTCGCGATCAACAGCTGGAAGAAGCAGTAGAAGTAATGCTTCAGGAATAATCCAAACGTATAAATCAGTGATCAAATTAACCCCCGGTATTTTGAAAGTAAAAAAATACCGGGGGTATTTTTGTTCATGCATTTACCTTTCCAAGTATTCTGTCCATTATCCAGCTGGTATGCGTTGCGGTAAATCCATTTGAAGGATGTGCAAAGTTTTCACCCAAAAGCTGTTTTTTCATATCTTCAACGTGGTAAAGCTGAATATTTTTGGGGTTTTCAATATAGACCTCCTGTTTTTTTTGACCATTACTCATCAGGAGCAAGGGATGATCTAAAAAAACAGAGAATTGCATTTTCCCTCTGCTTCCGTATATTTCAACCCTGTCTTCAGAAGAATCGCACCCAAAGTTCCAACTTCCACTTCCGGTTATATTACCCTCGTGCAACCAACAGGCAGTGATGGCATCTTTTGCAGCATACAATTGCTGTTGATTAAGACTTATTCCATATACCTCTTTTATATCGCCCAAAAGATAAGTAAACAAGTCGATACCGTGACTTGCCAGATCATCAAAGTAACCGCCCGGTGCTACTTCCGGATCTGTTCGCCAATTATATACCCCTGCCAGATCTGTTTTATCGGGTGGTTTGCTCAAATGCCAGCTTATATGTCTTATTTCACCTATTTCTTTGCTTTCTATCCATGTTCTCACCTGATTAAATCTGGGCAAAGAGCGTCTGTAATAGGCCACGAACAAAGGCAAATTTTTATCTTTAAAGGATTCATGGATCATTAAACTATCTTTGTAGTGAGGAGATAAAGGTTTTTCGATGCAACAAGGTTTTCCTGCATCAGCAACTTTAAGAGCATACTGCAAATGAGAATCGGGCGGTGTAGCGATATAAACGGCATCAACCTCATCATCATGAATAAGTTCATCTGCGTTGGTGTAATACTTTTGAATGCCATGCCTTTTGGCATAATCCAACAACTTTTCAGGATCTCTTCTCATTACCGCTGTAAGTTGAAATCCATCTGTTTGTTGATAGGCAGGACCACTTTTCACCTCTGTCACATCACCACAACCTATCATTCCCCAACGAATGGGTTTTGAATATCTCATATTATCATCCATATCTATTCGTTTTAAAGAAAACCGAACATGATTTAATTGTTATCCTGTTTTCTGTGAATTACTCTAATCATTACACCCAAAGATAATCCATTAAGTTGAAAGATTGGGTCTTCCCTATTCCTATCCGGAAATATCTGGAAGATTTGTCTGTCAGGCTGCGGTTTCGATCAAAAAATCAAATTCAACATGCGTGCCTTTATCAACCCTTTCGGTCATCTTGCCATTGAGCTGCTGAGTTAACAACTTCACTAACTGAGAACCAAAACCGGTGCCTTTGGGTGCAATATCTATGGTTTTACCAACACCATTATCTCTCACTTTTAGTTTTAAAGAATTGTCGGAGGTTTTTTCCAGACTAATGTTGATCATGCCTTGTTTGTTTTCGGGGAAAGCATACTTCAACGCATTGGTAAGTAATTCATTGACGATAAGCCCAATAGGGACAGCAGTATCGACATCCAAATCCAGATCATCCATGGCACATTCAATTTTCACCTTATCTTCAGCGTTAAATGTATCCAGAATACCTTCGCTTAAGTTTATAAAGTAGTCTTTCATTTCAATACTGCCTAAATTTTCACCCTGATATAATTTCTGATGAATAATGCCCATGGATTGCACTCTGTTTTGACTGGCAATCATGGCATCTCTGGTGGCAGGATCTTCTATTTGTGTCGATTGCAAAGCGATCAGGCTTTTCACCATTTCAAGGTTGTTTTTAACACGGTGATGAATCTCCTTGAGCAGCAGTTCATTTTCAGCATTTTTAGCACGGATGATCCTGGTTTTCTTTTTGTTTTTGTTGAAGAAATAAAGCAATGACATTAAAAATACAAACAGCAGTGATGCAATAGCGATCACAAGGGTTTGTGTTTGGTTTTTTTGTTGAATTAACGCTGCTTGCGATGCCAGTGCTTCATCTTTCTTACCTGTTTCGTACTTCAGCATTCCTTCCTCCTCTAAGTTTTCAATCTTTCTGGTAAACATGGAATCCCTGCTAGCTGAAAACTTTTCGGCATAGAGCAGGGCATTTTCATAATCACCAAGACCCTTGTAGCAATTGATCAACATTTGATAAGGAATCCATGATTGCGGATTTTCACTTTCTTCCAGTGCCCGAACCGCTCTGAGCAGTCGGGGAAGTGCATCTTCATAATTTCCCCTGAGCACCATTACGTTCGCAATGTCCAGTTCCCAGTCAATGGCCCGTTCCTCACCAACAACAGACCTTACGATCTCCCAGGCTTTGGTATAATCGGCTTCTGCTGCATCATATTGCTTTAAATCCCTGTAGCTGTCTCCCCGAAAAGCGTGGATCCTGGCTTCAATACCAAACTCCTCCATGTTTTCATCCTGCAGTATCTGAATACACTCACCGGCAACTGCCAGTGCTTTCTCATATTCCTTTAAATGATTATAGGAGATGGTCATATTCATCAAGGTTAGGCAGATATTGTAATGATCCCCGGCGGCTTTCAGCAATTCCAGCGCTCTATGGTCATAATCCAAAGCCTTTTCGGGCTCTTCCGTGATCATATAAATTTGTGCAATTTTCCGATATGCCACCCCCTGCCCGTTTTGGTCATCTAAGGATTCAAAAATATCGATGGCTTTAAATATCTGATCCTCGGCTGGTTTAAAATCAGATTGATTGATATAAATACCCGAAAGGGAAATATGTGCCTCGGCCTGCATTTTGCGATCTCCGATGGATTGATATAATTCCAGGGCCTTTTCCTGGTGGTACAAGGCAGAATCCCTGCTGAACTCATTATAGTAATCGTGCCAATTGGCCAGTATCTGATGAACCTTTGCCAAACGTTCCTTCTGCGCTGGTTCCTGCAATGCGGATAACAGTTCCAATGCTTTCGTATGCACAGTGTTTCTGATAGAGTCCTCTGTAAGATGATCTTCCAGCCATTGAATGCTGGAATCTGCTCCGGAGACCTCAGAGGTCTGATTATCTGCCACTCCCACTTTCAGAAATAACACCAGGACGACCAGAACGTATGATAATTTGCCCATTACTGCTCATTTTAAGGTAATGTGAAGTTTATGTTGTATAAACCGAGTTAAACAAAACATAGTCAGTGGTTAAGTCGGTACCCCATCCTTTTGCTTTGGCTTTTCCGTTGTTCAGGTCAAGTTTGATCCTGAGGTGTGATTCTCTTAGTAGTTTTTTAAGATGATTCCGGTCATAGGTTGCCGGAACCCCTTTCGTCAGAACCTGTACAGTTTTACCATCTGAACCAAGATAAAGATCGGTATCCTCGTAATTGTAAGGCAACCCGGCATTGCCTGCTGCACCGATTATCCTTCCCCAATTTGGGTCTCTTCCAAACATCGCCGTTTTGACAAGTGTTGAATCTGAAATCGTTCTGATCATGGTTCTGGCATATTCCTCACTCGGAGCATTCACAATTTCATATTCTATATATTTTGAAGCCCCTTCACCATCAAGAACAATTTGCTGGGCAAGGTGAGACATCATCATTTCCAGGTTTTCCTTAAAGACTGTGTATTCGGGGTCTTTTTTGGTTTTAAGAACGTCATTCTGTGCCAAACCATTGGCCAATACGGCCACCATGTCATTGGTGGAGGTATCGCCATCAACGGTGATCATATTAAAAGACTTGTCAACAGCCTCTTTAACCGTTTCCTTTAGCAAGGCGGGTTCAATGGCAACATCGGTAACAATGAATGCAAGCATGGTTGCCATATCGGGATGGATCATCCCCGACCCTTTGGCTATTCCACCCATATTTATTTGACGGCCATCTATTTGAAATTCCAAAAACCCTTCCTTGGCAAAAGTATCGGTGGTCAGTATGGCATTAGCGACAAAGGTGCCTGCCGTAGATTTGTTGGTAAGTTTCTTGACATTTTCCCTTATCCCGGCAACAATTTCATCGGTGGGAAAAGGTTCGCCAATGATTCCGGTAGAGGCCACCAACACAAGGTCATTGTCAATACCCAGCTCTTCGGCAAGCGATTGCGACATGGCCAAAGCTGCCTTTTTCCCTTGTTCTCCTGTTGCGGCATTGGCATTCCCGGCATTTATGACAATTGCCTGTGCTTTTCCATCGGCAATATGCTGTTTTGACAAAATAACCGGTGCAGCAACCACCTGGTTTTGTGTAAACACCGCTGCTGCGCTGGCGGGAACTCTTGAATAAATGATCGCAAGGTCTCTGCGCATGGATTTAACTCCTGTGTGTGCACCCCAGCAGGTAATACCTCTTACGTTTGTAATGTTTTTAATCATGCTCATAGATAGAATCTTAAAAGTTAGATTTGATTATCTGGTATTCATTATGGATTTAAGGGCACCTGAAGTAGCCCCTCGGTTTCATTGAAGTCAAACATAATATTCATATTCTGTATAGCCACACCGGAAGCCCCTTTGAGAAGGTTGTCAATAACGCTGATCACTATGATCGTATTGGTTCGGTCATCATAAACCGGATAAATATCACAGAAATTTGAACCCCTGACGTCCTTAATAGCAGGTGCCACCTTGCGTATTCGCACGAATGGAGCGCCTGAATAAAAATCTTTGTAGGACTGTATCAATGAATCCTCATGAATTTTTTTTGCCGGCCGGGCATAAATTGTTGACAGGATACCCCGGTCAACCGGCAATAAATGAGGTGTAAATTGAACGATCGTTTCTTTTCCGGATACCCGGCTCAATATTTCCTGCATTTCTACAGTATGGCGATGTCTCTTTATCCCATAGGCCTTAAAATTGTCGTTTACGTTAGAATAAAGATTAACGGCTTTTGCCTTGATACCGGCTCCTGTAACACCGGTTTTTGAATCGACAATCAACGGTTCATCATTTATTAAATCTCCCGACATCATAGGGGCAATTCCCAGGATGGCACTCATAGGGAAGCAACCCGGATTTGCGACCAAAGTCGCTTTTTTGATCTCGTCAAAAAATAATTCCGGACATCCAAAAACAGCTCTTTCAAATCCTTCAGGGAAAATATGTTTCATGTTATACCATTCTTCATAAACCCCTGCTGTACTCAACCGAAAATCCCCTGAAAGATCAATGATCTTAAAAGACCTGTCACCAAAACGTTTCACAAAATCCATGGATACACCGTGGGGTAATGCCAGAAACACAAGATCCAGATCGTAATCATCAATCTGATTCAGAGTCATAAGTTTCTGATCAGCAATTCCCTGCAGAAAGGGATGAACATCAGAAATCAATTCACCAGCTCTGCTTTCAGAGGTGATGAGAGATATTTCAACATGGGGATGCCCGGTCAATAGTCGGACCAGTTCTGATCCTGTATAGCCTGTTGCACCTATAATTCCTATTTTCTTTTTAATCAT
>CAYMLS010000140.1:0-12224 GCA_964390665.1 uncultured Bacteroidales bacterium
AGTCAAAAATTTGGAAACCTGATCCGATTCCGTCACTCTGAACACTTTTAAAAATGACAAGGGCAGTATGTTTTTTTTACAAAAAGTTTTTGGGATATTAAAGATAATCAGGGTGTAACATTTGTCAAGAGTTTCGCTTTTGTATTTTAAGGATTGTCGACAAACAGTCCGATTTTGTTTATTAAACGGCAACTTGAACAATTATTTTGTGTGGTTGTTGGTTTTTGAGATTCGACACAGGCAGTGCTGGCCTTGAAAAGCGTTCCTGTCAGTCCGGTTTTCGGCACAAGAAATCATAGATTGAAAACCTGGTGGCGAATTTTGAAAAAATTGCACAGGTAAAGCAATCCGGTTATAAATTTTTACGGCAACATATTTTAAATTGTATGGATGTTTTTTTTATCATTGTCAGTGTTTTTCTGCTACTCAATATAGCCCTGGGGCTGATTCGTATATGGCGTGGACCAACGGTCGCTGACCGCTTGCTGACCACCCAGCTTTTCGGTACTACAGGAATGGCCATATTACTGGTCATGACGGGTTATTTAGAAGAGCTTACTTTACTGAATGTGGCCATTACTTTCAATGTACTGGCGATTTTATTGGTAATAGGTCTGGTGCAGGTCTGGAAAAAAAAGAAAGGAGAACCCCCAAGATGATAAAAGAAATTATTACAGTTATTCTTTTGGTAGTGGGTTGCTTCTTTTTTCTGGCGGGAACCCTGGGAGTGCTTCGTTTTCCGGATTTGTTTTCACGCCTTCATGCCCTTACCAAAGCAGACAATCTGGGGTTGGGATTTATTGCTGCTGGAATGGCGGTCTATATCGCTTCTCCATGGGCAGCGTTAAAGATTTTCTCTATCTGGCTATTTACGCTGCTGGCCAGTTCCACCTCCAGTTATCTCACTGCCCGTTTCCAGAAAGAACAGGAACAGTCTAAAAAAGAAAGGAGAAAGGATGAGTATTCTGATTGATGTTATATTGGCCATCCTTGGGGTTTATCTGGCCTTACAGAGTTTGCTTGCACCCCGACTTTCGCAGAGCGTTTTTCTTTTCTTCGCCTTTGGATTGGCACTGGCTTTGGCATGGGTTCGGCTCGGAGCTGTGGATGTGGCCATTACTGAGGCAGCTATTGCATCCGGCTTTTTGGGGGTTTTGTTTCTTGATGCTTTGAGAGACTTTTCTCCCAAGTCAGCTGAAGAGCAGCAAAGCCTTGCAAGTGGTCAAAATTCTCTTTCTAAAAAAGAAAGCAGATATATTTTATTGCCCAGACTGGCACTTGTGTTAGGATTGGGACTTTTTCTCCTTATTGCATTGGAGGCCGTTTGGAAGATACCGCACGGCGGTGGGTTGACTGCAGCTGCCGAAAAATTTCTTCCGCAATCGGGTGTAGAGCACCCTGTTACAGCGGTATTACTGAATTTTCGCGCATATGATACCTGGTTGGAGATCGGGGTTATTCTTTTGGGTCTTCTGGCCGTTTTTGCCGTAGGGGGGATAAGGATTTACCAAAAACCTATGGCGGCTGCTGACGACCTCTTGCTGCGGCAGGTGATCATGTTTTTTACTCCGGTTTTGTTCCTCTTTGGAGCTTTCCTGTTATACTTCGGAAAAAGTGGGCCTGGAGGAGCTTTTCAGGCTGCGGTGTTGTGGGGAGCAATTGGGATACTTCTTCATTTTGGAGGCACACCGGTGTTTTCGTTGATTCCCCGATGGATGGGGCAACTGATCCTGACATTGGGACTTGTATTTTTTCTCTTACTGGGTTTTCTTTTCATGGCCGGAGGTGATTCCCTGTTTGAATACCCACCCGCTCATGCTGGAGTCCTGATTTTGATCGTGGAAACGATGGCTGCCATAAGCATTGCAGCAGCACTGACGGCCATGTTTGCCAATCTAAATCAAATGAAGAAGGAGGAACCGAATGAAACGCCCATGAGCAATGAGTCTCAAAAAAAGACGATATAAATAAAAGTATGGCATCTTTCATAAAATCAAAATATTAAACAAATTTTCACTCGAATGAAATTGAATTTACCAATTGAACAAGAAATATGGAAACCTATCAGATTTACAGTTTAACTTCAGCAATTCTGTTTGTCATCGGCATAGGCGGAGTCTTTGCATCGAGACACTTCATTAAAAAAATCATTGCCACCATTATTATGGGAGGAGGGGTCTTTCTGGTTTTCGTCAGTTTTGCCAAACGTGATGCTCTTACCTTTGCAGACCCGGTGCCACACGCCCTGGTGATTACAGGAATTGTGGTGGCCGTTGCTTCCGCCGCTTTTGCCTTGGCTTTGGCACGTCGTATTTACCAACTCACCGGAGAAGAATCTTTTACAAACGAAAAATGACAGATCTACCTATATCACCTTACCCTGCGCTTTTGGTGGGTTTGCCGGTTTTGATGGCTACACTGAGCCTCTTTTTCAGAAACAGAGGAAAGGCATGGGTGGGCCTTGCGGGATCTTTGCTCACCGCTGCATTGGTTTTCATTGCTTTCTATGAATTGACACAGCGGGGAACAGTTGTCCATATTCTCGGAGGTTGGGATCCCCCTTTGGGAATTATGCTGCGAATGGATCCTCTGGCAGCAGTATTTATCGGGATGACAGCTATAGTGGGAACTTTTATCAGCCTTTATGCCTGGCGATATTTTCGTGCTGAGGAAGCTGCCACCGGCGGATTTCCGTTATTCTGGCCTTTATGGCTTTTTCTTTGGGCGGGACTAAACGGTCTCTTTCTCTCCAACGATCTTTTTAATCTATTCGTCACCATCGAGGTTATTGGCATCAGTGCCGTAGCTTTGGCGGTGTTGTCCGGGAAACCAACCGCTCTGACTGCCGGATTGCGGTATCTGCTGGCAGCGATTACCGGTTCAATGGCATATCTTTTTGGAGTGGCGCTTCTTTACGGAAGTACCGGAACGCTGGATCTTACTCATCTGGGACAGATTTTGCAACCCGGCGCCACAACAACCTTTGCTTTGCTGGTTATCACCCTCGGACTGATGATCAAAATGGCAGGTTTCCCTTTTCACTTCTGGTTGCCACCGGCACACTCCTCTGCCCTTGCCCCGGTGAGTGCCCTTCTTTCGGCGCTGGTAGTTAAGGGAGCCTTTTACATATTGCTTCGCTTGTGGATGGAAGTCTTTGGGGTTTCCCTTACTTATGCCGCCGGACAACTTATTGGACTGGCCGGAGCCATCGCCGTTATCTGGGGTTCCTGGCAAGCTTTTATGCAGACAAGATTAAAATTGCTGGTGGCTCATTCCAGTGTTGCGCAACTGGGATATTTGCTTATGATTTTTCCTCTGATGATCCTGGCGCCGGGAGAGACCGCTGATTCGGCTGACTGGCTTTCTCCGGCGTGGACCGCCGGAATATATCAGGTACTTGCTCATGCCTTTGCCAAATCTTCCTTTTTCCTTTCCGCGGGTATCATCATCATGGCGTTGGGACACGACCGTATAGAGTCTTTGCGTGACCTGGTCGGGCACATGCGTATCACCGCCCTGGCAGTAGGTCTGGCCGGAGTCAGCTTGATAGGACTTCCCCCCAGTGGTGGATTTATGGCCAAATGGATGCTCCTAAAAGGAATATTCCTCAGCGGCCAATGGTGGTGGGCACCCGTCGTATTGGCGGGTAGTTTATTGACTGCCGGCTATGTTTTTATGCTGTTGCGTTTGGCATTTGCTCCTGCCCGTGAAAAAGAACCTTTCCGACCGGTTCCTAAAAAACTGGAAGTGTATGCCTTGCTGCTGGCGCTGGGTTCTTTCCTGATCGTTTTACCGGCAGATAATCTGGTTCAGTTTCTGGAAAGCAGCGAAGTTTTTGGATCTGGTATCGAATCAATAAGGGAAGGAGGTATCGATGGAAACGACTAGTTTTTTGCCTTTGCTGATTCTCATCAGCTCCCTCATACCCGGTACTTTGATTCTCTTGTTGCGCGAGGAACAGGTCGCCATGCGTATTTTCCTAAACCTGTTCGGGGCGGTTGCCAAAGTAGGTCTGATCGCCTGGGTTTTTGCCGGTTATTTGCGTGGAGATGAATATACGTTTGTATTCGATCTGGCCCTTGACCTTACCTTTACACTACGGGTGGATCAACTGGGGCTTTTGTTTGCCTCCCTTTCATCGGTGCTATGGCTGGTTACCACTTTATATGCCATCGGTTATTTGGAAGGTGGACAGCACCGGAGACGGTTTTTTGCTTTTTTCAGTTTCTGTGTAACCGCCAGTACCGGCATTGCACTGTCAGGAAATGTGCTTACTTTTTTTATATTTTATGAATTCCTTACCTTGTCTACCTATCCTTTGGTTGTTCACCGCGGTACCGATAAGGCTGTGGAAGCAGGCAGAACCTACCTTTGGTATACCATTGGTGGGGGAACGGTTTTGTTTTTGGGTGTCGTTGGTTTATTTGTGCTTGCCGGCCCCATCAACTTCGGCGAGACAGAAATCATCGCCAATCTGATTTCGGTTTACCCTACACAACTGACTATCCTTTTTTTCCTGATGTTGGTGGGTCTGGGAGTCAAAGCAGCTATCTTTCCTCTGCACGGTTGGTTGCCCGTTTCTATGGTGGCCCCGGCTCCGGTGAGTGCACTTTTGCATGCTGTAGCCGTTGTCAAAGCCGGAGCCTTTGGGATTGTGCGCCTGGTCTACGATGTGTATGGCATCGGATTGGCAGAGCAGATGAACTTTTTGCCCGTTTTGGCGGTATTTGCGGCTTTTACAATTATTTACGGTTCAGTTCGTGCCTTGTTTCAGGATGACTTTAAAAAGCGTCTTGCTTTTTCTACGGTCAGCCAACTTTCCTATATTGCCTTAGGAGTAGCCATTCCGGGAGTTCTTACTTCTACCGGGGCCATTGTTCATTTGGTGCATCAGGGTATCATGAAGATCACCATGTTTTTCACGGCCGGGAATATAGCCGAAACTTATGGTTATTATAAAATCAGTCAGCTAAACGGTATCGGCCGGCGCATGCCCCTCACCATGGGAGCTTTCACCATTGCCGCTTTTGGCATGATCGGTCTGCCGCCGGTTGCCGGATTTATCAGTAAATGGTATCTCGGACTTGGTGCAGTAGAGGCAGGAAGCTATTGGGTGGTTTTGGTTCTCCTTACTAGCAGCGCTTTGAATGCGGCATATTTCCTGCCCATTGTTTACCGGGCATGGTTTTGTGAACCGGAAGAAGAGACCGTTCCGCAACTGCGCACTGGTCGCCTGGAAACCCAGGCATTATTGTTAATCCCGGTGGTTGTCACTGGCATATTCTCCGTTGCTGCCGGAGTGTTTGCTGCCTCGGAAGGAAGCCCTCTTTCCATTGCCCGTGAAATCGCCGAAAAACTTTATTTGCTATGATCTGGTTTCTTACCATAGTTTTGCCTTTGTTGGCCGCAATAATTACCGCCTACCTACCTGCAGGAAGGCGAGGGGCGGGACTTATTTTTGCCGGTGCCACCTTGCCTGCCATTTGGCTTGGACTGGTGGAGGTGTCCGGGGTCACTGCGCATTGGTTTTTACTGGAATCGCACTTTTCTCTCGACACACCACGGCGAATTATTCTGCTGCTGACCGGCATCCTATGGGCCACCTCTGGTCTTTTTGCAGGGTCTTACCTGAAGGATGATGCCAGGCGAAGTGAGTTCTTTTTTTATTATGGATTCGCTATGGCGGGTAATTTCGGACTTCTGATCTCTGCAGAGGTAACCTCATTCTACACCTTCTTTGCCCTCATGACATTCGCTTCTTACGGTCTGGTCATCCACAGCCGCACTCCTTCTGCCCGGCGTGCAGCAAATATCTACCTGGTGATGGCGATCATTGGAGAGTTATTTCTGATCACCGCATTATATCTCGCCGTTCAAAATGCAGGCAGTTTGCTCCTTGCTGACATTCCCCCTGCCTTGGCGGATGCCCCCAATGGTTCGTTTATTTTTTTGCTTGGATTGATTGGCTTCGGCGTAAAAGTTGGGGCCATCCCCTTGTATTTCTGGCTTCCTTTGGCGCATCCGGCTGCTCCGGCTCCTGCCAGTGCGGTACTTAGCGGTGCAATGATAAAAGCCGGACTGGTGGGGTGGATGCACCTTGCTCCCGTGGGTTTGGTGGTATGGCCTTCCATGAGCTTGCTGATGGTATCCCTGGGATTTACGGCTGCTTTGGGTGCGGCGATCTACGGATTGACTCAGGCAGACCCCAAAACAAACCTTGCTTATTCAAGTATCAGCCAAATGGGCATCATGACTGTTCTTCTGGGCATTGGGTTGTATGGTGGCATCCCGGCCGGGTTGCTACTTCCTGCAATTGCCCTGTATGCCTTTAATCATGGAACAGCCAAAGCCCTTTTGTTTATGGGAACAGCGCTACCCGCCAAAGTGGGTGGTTCATGGCGAATACTCATGTGGGTGGGGTTAGGAGCAGGAGTTTTATCCATTGCCGGGGCACCCATTACCGGCGGACTCTGGACCAAATATTTGCTCAAAACATTCCTTGGTGAAACAAACCTGCCCGGAGCACAAACTTTTTTACTTCTATTGACGCTTTCTGCCGTCACAACGACTTTATTACTGAGTCGTTTTTTACACCTTTTGTACCAGATTAAAGCACCTTCAGAAAACAGGGCGCCGGCTTTTCTTTTGCCATGGATAATTCTATTACTGGCAGGTGGATGGTGGACAATGTCCCCTGCACTTTTGCCTGCGGACTTATTGAACCACATTACCGGAGGGAAAGGCATCATCGCCTTTTTCCTGAATCCGGTCACTAATTGGGCCTCTTTTTGGCCCATTTTAACAGGAGTGCTTCTGATGGCTTTTACCCTTAGATTCGCCTTCCTCAAAAAGTGGCCAACAGAAAAGCCGCTCTTGCCACCGGGCGATTTTATCCATATAATCCTTCTGGTTGGAAATCGATTGTCAGCATTTCTTCAGAAGGGAATCTCTTTGCTGGAATCCGGCATGAAATCGCTGCATGGCCCCGAGAAAATATTTTACAGAATTTCTGATGATAAACGAACATCTAAAATAAGTGCTTCCGCAGAATCTGTGCTCCGTCGCTGGGAGTTTGTCGGAATCGGATTTTTTATCTTTTTCTTAACCTTGTTTCTCTTTCTTTGATAATTTTCAAAACCATGAAATAGTCACGAGTAGTAGCTCAAAACACAAGTTGATGGTTCTGCAGGATGTTCCTTGCGCTCGATAAAAAATAAAAAAACTATAAAAACATGAAAACTCAAACTGGCATTAAAAACCTGAAGAGTATGATTCTTCTCAAAAGCTTTCTTCTTCGATTTGCTATATTCGCGGCGGGTTGGTTTGTATTGTTAGGGGGACAAAAAATAAGCGATATTGGGTTTGTGATTCTCTTTTTAGTTGTTACCACAGTTATCAGTATTTATAGTGTGCCTCCCGGGCAGTGGGTTATAAGTCCACTGGGAGTTTTACGGTTTTTTCCCTATTTTCTCATGATGGCCCTGCGGGGAGGTTGGGATGTGGCCAGACGCGTTTTTTTCCGAAATGTTCCCACTGACCCTGAATTTGTAACCATTGAACACGACCAGGATTCGCGGAAAACTTTGATTCTTGTCTGGGTCATAAGCCTGCTGCCGGGTACTGCCAGTTCGATCATCACCAAAGAAAACATAATCGTACATGTTCTCGACAAAAAACTCCCTGTAATTGAAGAAATCAAGGAACTAAAAAAACGGATTAATAACTTGTTCGTAAGTAATCACTGAACTTTTTAAGCAGTATTGTCATCCATATGAATGCTTAGTTGATATCGGAGACCGGGGAAGAGTATTTGACAAGATACTCCCTTGGGGTATAACCGCAATAGGTTTTAAAGTCTTTGATGAAGTGCGCCTGATCAAAATAACCATTCCGATAGGCTTGTTCTGTAAGTGTCAAATTGCTTTCTGTACTTAACCCCGATATTACTTCCTGAAACCTTATGAGTTTGATCATTTGCTTTGTGGTTTTACCCAGGTATCGGGAAAACTTCCTTTCCAGGGTTTTTGGGGTGGTGGATAGTTTTTCGGATAACGTTTTTACTGTGGTTTGTCCTTTGAGCAGGCGGATATACTCCATCCCTTTTTGCAGCGTCTGATAATCATACGGTGGAATAGGGGAGAACTTTCTGATCAGGAGGTCTTCAATCACCTGAACCCTGGCATGAACCGAGTTCTCAAAGTACAACCTTTCTTCAACTTGTTCTGTTTCCTGGTGAAAGATATCTGCCATGTTGATGCTTTTGTTGGCAATCTCTGAAAGGGGAAACGGAAAAAAGTGACAAGCGCTGTGGGGATAAAACGTAACAAAAACCACCCCGGCTTCTCCGGAAGTGGAAACATCAGCATACGTGTTGCTTAATCCACTGACAACTGACCGGGGTTGTGCAACCGACAATCCATTTTGATAATGGGTGACAAAAGGATTGCGGTAATGAAACATCAGTTGAATGCTTTCGGAGGGGATAACCCGTTCTGTGACGTCAATCCCTTGTATGGGGGATTCCATAAAACAATAGTGATTGATGTAGTTTTTAAGGAATCCGGTAGGTTTTACGAGTTGAAAATTCATCTGTTTATAATTTTATTAAATAGGTCAGATGGAGCTCGCTAACAATCTGACTGCATGCTTTTGATGCCACGAAATCTAATCATTCGCATGTGTGTCAACATTATTGTCATTGCTCAGTTCACCTGTTTTAGGTTGTAATGATTAGAATTTCATGGTTTTATATGTTATTTTGAAAATATAATACCAGTGTTGTGCACTTTTGTTGATGGCTGTATATTTTCAGGTACTGGTTAAATAATCATTTGTATATGTCGCATGGTTGAGATCGTGCAAACATTTCCAGGATAGTTGATTTTGAAAAAAAACAAAAGATAAATCAGTATTCATGATTGTGATCATAGATTGTGTGAATTATTGAGAAAGGGTGATCAGAATAACAACCAACTGGATGCAAGTCCAAAAATAACACTGTAAATGATCGCCTCCATTTGGATTGTCCAGAAAACTATCGGTCTTACATATTCGGGTTTCATGTAAATCAATCCTTCCAGAGTGTTGGAGAAGGGGATCGCACTGCAGAAATCGGCATAAACAAAAATCAATCCGCCCATAAACAGAAACCTTAAACCCCAGGAGAGGTCTCCTGCAAATTCCAAAACGGGATATAATACAACAGACATAAGAATTGCCCTGACAAGTTGCACAGGGATGATCTTTTTATTGACACTGACCGATTCTTTAGGGTCAGACATATTTCTCAAAAAGGATTTGTATAGTTGGTCTTTTCCCCCATAAAGTCTTTTTGAGAACTGATAATTGATCACTCCTGCCAGGTAATATGTAACTGTATGTATGACAAAAAACAAGAAAGTAAATCTGAGATACTCCATTTTTTTCAATTTTGTAAAATAAACAGTGCATGATGAATTTATTTAATGAATATCGTGCCAAATAAGTTATAGGGCTGTTTATTAGTTGATTATGGAACACGCGGTATACTGTTATTCTGAGGAGATGTACGCTTACATACAATAATGTCCGAAAATGTACGATCATAGGTCTCCATAT
Source organism: uncultured Bacteroidales bacterium (assembly GCA_964390665.1). Lineage (GTDB taxonomy): Bacteria > Bacteroidota > Bacteroidia > Bacteroidales > UBA7960 > SKVR01. Next base: position 9,598 of record CAYMLS010000140.1, read on the forward strand.
CCTCATTAGGGGGCGATTGACGATTTGTTTTGTTATTAAACCGATGGATTACCTGGATGGTGAAATTTTGATTGTTCTCAATTAAGACACCTGACGCTTTCTTTATCAAGCACAGAAAAAATCGTAAGTTTTCTTGCTGACACCAATTAACAAAACATCAGCCGTCTGCAAGATTTAACAATACAGGAGAATCAATGAAACTCCATCAGTGCCTGTTCACTTTACAGGGGCGTTTAAGGATTTTCGGGAATGTTGTTTAGGATTCAAAGGAAAAAGAAAATGCAATACAGAAAATATTTATATCCTACCTGACAAATGATCATTGCAATTACTTTCCTAATCCACTTTTAAAATAATGCCATTCATTTTTTTCCAATTTCCAATGGTTTCATTTTTTCCATCTTCTGGATCTATCAAATCTATTTTTTTTGCAGGTCGAAAGAAATGAACCTGTTAAATCCTGACCCTCCTTTACTTCCGGCATCAAAAACGATTCCGTAAACCGGAGAATTTTGCTGGAGGTTCAGTATGTTGCCCCTTACCCATGACCCATCAATGTTGGAGACGATAAGTTTGGAATTCGGTGTTTCTTGGTCGAAATCACTGATAACAGTGAGGTAAATATCTCTGTTTTCTTCAGAGATGAAGGAAATAATGATCTGGTTTTCCCATATCACCAAGTCTGCACCTGTCTGCTCCGAATCTACGGCGTTGGTAACTACTTTTCTATCTGATACCTTTACAGGTTCTGACCAGGTTTCGTCGGTGGATTTGTAACACAGATAAAGATACCCAACTGATTGGCGAAAAACAGCAACAGTGGTTTCCTTTTCCGTTAAATAGCCAAGAGGTAGAAAAGTTATGTTCTCAGCTTTCGAAGTTCCCAGGTTTTCGGCAAAAAGTTGTGGTTTGGAAAGAGAATTATCCGGTAAAAGTTGATGGTACCAGCCTCTGCCATCCAGACTTTTATAAACAATATCCACAGTACCATCGGGAAGGCAAACAATCGATGGATTGGTAGCCCCCACTGTATGATTTTTGTTTAAATGAACCGTGTTGCTCCATGTACCGTTGGGTTCAAGGATACTGTAATGTAACTGATTACCTGCAGCAAACACAGCTACTAAGCTACCATCCGGGCGAATTGTAATGTCTGCTACTTGTGTGGGTGGTTTTTTGTGGGAAGTAATGAGATCACTATTTATAATCCACTGGTCTTCGTATTCAGTATGGTCGGAAGTGGCAAAAGCGTGATGGTAAACTCCATCTGAAGTTTGATGGACAATGTGGATGATGCCATCGGCCGACATAACAGAACCCACACCCTCCAAATCTCTTACCATTGGCCGATTATCCGGATCCTCTTCAAACCACGATTGACCACCATCAGTCGATTTTACCATCATAAAAATATCATCGGTTTCAGTGGGTTCCATGATGAAGTATAGATCACCTTTACTGTTCTCGTAAGGACCAATACGTGCAGGTGTTTCCACAAAAGTACCACCTAAATGTCCGTCAGGTACATTTATCGTAAATTCAGGCATGGGGCCTGCAAGTGGACGTCCCAGATGATCTACCATACGCAGGGAGAACAGGTCACCGTTTTCTACTATTTGAGGACCGTCAGACCATCTACGAATCACCATTGCAAATTCCCACTCTGCTGAAGCTCCTGTTTTCGGCTCAGGAAACCAACCAGGTGTAGTGGGCGCAAGGCTGATGCCTGCCCCAGGATTTGCAGGCATTTGGGATCTCGTAATCAGATCACCTGCTACTTCACCAAAGAAAAATGCTTGGCAACTTACTATGCTAACAGGAGGTGAAGCAGATGATTCATAAGGAAATTCATGGGACTCGACATATTTCCAGGGTTTATCGTTCCAACGGTATTGAAGACTGTATTGACGGCGGTAAAAAGAGGTGTCACTTTCCACTTCGAAGCGGATGCGAAACGGAGAATCAACAGTTTGAGAGATTGCTTGGTTGAGGGCATATGCCCATCCGGAATCTTCATCTAAACTAATATCAAAATCAGAACGCATCCGAAATGCTGTAACACTGTCAGTAGAATTAACTGAATCGACTTCCGTTGATTGAGCAATTTTCTGCCATGACAGGAGTAAAACGGCTGTTGATAAAATACTTAGCATAATGGCAAATACTTTTTTCATGGTTTATTCCTCTTCTTTTTTTGATATTTTAAGTATGTAGTTTGTTTTAATAAATCCTGTTTTGATTTTATTCCTCCACATTTACCAATGTTTCTTTCATCTTCAATCAATTCAACCTAAGATATACAATAGATATCCAACCTGCAAAAATAATATTATTGACCGTATAGCCTAAGACTTTCTCAGCGATTTCAAGAGAATAAATTATACAGCCCCCTGTAAATAAACTACTTGTGTTCTTGCTGAAAAATAATTACCGGATGATTTTCCACGAAGCAATTGTTCGGTATAAGTGTCTGTATATCATGATATAATATTATTTTGTACATGAAAAACCGGAGAAAACGGGCTTTGCAGTCTCCTAATTTTTAGTTCTGTTTGAGAATTCTTTAAATCTACTAAATAGTGTCAGCAAGAAAACTCCTACTTTTTGTGTCTTTGATAAGAAATCGT
>CAYMLS010000141.1:0-12118 GCA_964390665.1 uncultured Bacteroidales bacterium
GAACATTCACCCTGTGGAATCACGAAGTGAATATTCCAACAGGGAAGAACAACGCCCCCCTACTCTTCCGAGATCTTAACAATAAACAACAACTTTAATCCTTCGGGTGAAAAGTTGGTGCTGACATAATTCCATGCTTCCGTGCTGGTGGGCATGCCGCTTTGATCATAATAGGAGATATGATAACTGGCATCTATGTCATTTACCACCTGCTGGGTTTGCACAGTATTGGCTGTTTCAAACAAGATGAGATGATCGCCGTATACCTCTTCCCATCCTGTGGGTTGCCCGGGTGGTTTCATGTAAGAAAAAACATCATGCAGCCGGTAGGTTTTGGTATTTTCCTCTATACGGGAAAGATGGTTGGGGTAAACAAGTCTTTCTTCATACTGTCCTGGTAAAACTTCATAGTACTCAACATATTCATTCAGGAAATAGTGTTTTTTCTCATGTTCGGTTATTTTCAAATTGTTGGTAAGGATATCATGCTCAAATGTTTGTACATACACGGTACTGTCTTTCATGGTGGGTATGCCGGTGATAACGCCTTCATCAAAAACCAGTGTGTAAGAATTTTTTACTTCGTAAGTTTGACCGGAAGTAACTTCTTTGGTGGTAGCCCATTTTACTTCATAAGCAGAAAAACTTGTGCTGTTATGAAGGAAGAGGGCACTGGGATTCCCGAAAAAGATATATTCAGCTTTGGTGCTGCCGGAAGATGTGGAATGAAAAGTATGCGCAATGGGGCTGTTTCCGTTGTAGATATTGAGCATGGCAGTTTTTTCCACATTCAGCAGCGGCATGGCGGTCAGTTCAAACGATGCATCAAAGTCATCGATCAAACTGCTGGCACCAATGTATCTTTTGTTGATCAGCAACAGGAAACTGTAGTTTTTAAAACCTTTTTCAGAATTTTTGCGGGTACGTGCATCGAGCAGAAAGTTAAATTCTGCTGAATCAGAGATATCCAGAAATTCCATTTGTTTTTTCTGATGATCCCAGGTAACATAATACACCATATCATGGTAGGTAAATTCATGTTTTCGCTTGTAGTTGACAAGCATCATGGTATCGGGATTCATGTTTTCGAGCAGGACGACCCTGGAGGCCAGATATGGAACGGAGATGTCAATTTCATCGGTTTGGATCAGCTCGTCGCCAGGTTTCATCAGATACGATACAGGATGGGTAAACACACTTCTGTTTTTGGGGTCCTGGATATAGGCATAAGGGTTTCCGCTGGTGTTGATCACCGTGAATTTTTCATTGGCACCGGTAAGAAGATACTTCACATATTCTTCGTACTCATCGCCCAGCAAAGCGCCAAGATGATTGTTGGTGTAGCTGCCGAGGTATGTTCGCCAGCTTCCAAACCAGGAAGTTTCTTTGAGAAGTTCGGCCGGTTTGAGTTTACTGCCCCCCTCGCGATAGCTACGCATGTAATGCAGGAAACTGCCTGCCACATAATAGTATTGAAGGTCGCCAAACAGGTTATTGGTAGCAATCGACATATCCCATGCATCCCATGAGTTAGCCAGGGAGTTAAAGGTATAATTGATCCTGCCGGTTCTGCCTCCCAGCAGCGTTTCTTCCGACTCCGCAAGGGGGATCTCACTGTCGTCCCACACAATTCTGTCGGAAAGGGTGGCGTGGGCTTCCAACCAAAACTGGTTGCCACCATGTGCTGAAACATAATGATCCTGCTGATAGTGCATAAATTCGTGTGCCAACACCTGGCGCAAAGCTACCGGATCACTGATGGTGCGCCCCAGCGTAATATACCCTGACAGCATACCCATGATCCCCACAACGCCATCATCACCCTTCAGATCTTTGATGAAAACATTAAACCGTCCTCCCGGATCAGGCAGCCCGAGCGATGTGTATTTGCTGATCACCTGAGGCAGGTATTCGGTAATATCCTGCACAAAAAGTGGTATTTCTGCCACATGCCATGGTTGTGCAGTTTGTTTGGAGGCGTAAAGGTTAATATGATTCAGGTCATCATCTTTATAGTAAACCCTGATATTGTTCCTTTCATAATAGTCTGTATACCCCCATGCTGATTCTGTATTCCACCATGAAAGTTTGGTCAGATGATAGGTGGAAAAGGCAAGGGTGCTGTCCTTCAAGCTGATTTGTGTATGATCAAATATTTTCCATTGCTGTTCTTTGTCATCGAAATAAACACCCTTATAGTTGTCGGTGTCTTCTTCTGTGATGGCGCTTTTGTTTAAATTTTTGAATTTGACCGTTAGAGGAATGGCAAAATCATTGGCAAAATCAACAGATACATCATACACGGGTGCAGCATTCACACTGTCGGGTGCTGCCGGTGGATGTTCCAGTTTTGTGATGGTAAGTCGAAAATCGGAATCGTAAAAATGGGTGGGTACCACCACCTCAATGCTATCCACGTCAATGGTCATGGGTTCTTCGGTAACATTGATGATCTCATCGAAAAGTACCGTGCCCGGGGCATTTACCTTCAGGGGTGCGCTGTAAAGGGGTGCGCAGTTGGTTTCGGCAATAACACAGCGGTACCATGCATCATTTACGGGCATAAGCACCAATTCAATGCTGCTTACATGCTGCAAATTCGCTCTCAGTTCAGCATTCTCCATGTCGTTTGATACACTGACCCAGGATTCTCCGTCTACAGATGCTTCCCAGTAAACCTCTCCCCTTTTCACCTTCAATGGCGGAACCAACCTGACCGTACCATCGCTGACGGCATTTCCTGACAGGGATGCCAGGGAAGTGACAAATTCGTCTTCATAGGCATCAGTCAGGATCTCTTCATCGGTAGCTAACTGGAAAGAAATGGTATCCGTATTCAGAAACTCCATGCAGGTTCCCTCCACCACCGTACCCTGGTAGTTAAAATGAAAATCCGGAACGTTGGGATTAAACACCTTACAGTAATACTGATCGTGGATATTGTTTTGATTGATGACCAGTTTTAAAACAGGGTTGTTTTCAACTCCGTCAAACCGTTCATCATCATGCATGGCATCGGTGAGTACCGGATAGGGAAGCCAGTAATAAACATTACCTGTATGCGACAGATTGGAAATGCTGCGGATATCCAGGTGAATGGTATCCCCGGTCTGTACCTTAAAAACCTTTTGGGTCAGGGGCACTTCCTTTTGGTTTCGCACGTCAAAACCAATGTTGTCAGAATCAGGTATGTTGCTGTAAACAAACCGGTTTCCACCCAGCGTAACAAATTTGTTACCTGCTGCGCCTGCTGTGATCAATGCTTCAGGAATGGAACCCTGTATTTCGTTGTTGTGAAGGTATACAGATACCCCGTCTCTTAAATTACCAAAAGATCCGGGAATGCTGGTGATCTTGTTGTCGTTCAGTTTGACCTCCCAAAGGCCGGGACAGTTTCCAATTTCTTCGGGGATATCCGTGATCATGTTTTCAGAAAGGTTTATCCTTTCAAGGTTGTGTGATTGTCCCAGATTGGAGGGAACATAAGATAAGTGATTGTTGGCTGCGGTCAGTTCTTTCAGGTTGTAGAGAATGGATATACCATCGGGCAAAGATGTCAACTCATTATTGTCGAGATTGATACTTTCAAGTTTGCTTATCTTCCCCAATTCGTTGGAAAGGGTTTGTATTTTGTTATTGGAAAGATTCAGGTTCAACAATTGAGGGAAATGATAAAAATATGCAGATAATTCACCTTCAATTTCATTATCCTGCCATTCTATGGTTTTTAAAACAGGACAATTGGCATCTCCCTCTTCCACTGCGGAGAACAGATTGTTATTAAGTTTCAGATACCACAAACCGGGAAGGTTGAAAACCGGAATGGTGCCCGACAATTGATTGCCGGAAAGGTCAATTTCTGTTAATGCAGACAAATTGTTGAGGTTGGCAGGGATGGAACCACTCAGTTTTTGGTTGCTGATCGTCAGGTTTTGTAATTGTGTAAGATTGCAGATTTCCACAGGGATCTCACCCTGCAGGTTTCCTTGTCCGAAGTAGGTGGTATCCTGGTATATGCGCAGCAATTTCAGGTTGGTGAGGTTACCAATGGTTGACGGAATGGTTCCTTCCAGGGCATTGGAGACCGAGAGCCATTCCAGATTTACCAGATCACCGATGTTGGATGGTAATTCACCGCTGATATTTCCGGTATGCATTGTTTCGGTGTCTGTATCATACAGATAATTGTTATGCAGTTGCAGTTCACGCAATTCTGTCAGCTGCGCCAGAGAAGCGGGAATGTTTCCGTTGAAAGTGCCCGATAACCAGAGTTTTCGCAAAGCAGAAAGCTCGCCTGTTTCAGGGGCAATACTTTGTGCTGTGGCAGGAGGTACGGAAGAAGTCAGATGCAATTCAATGACCCTTTCATTCATGATAAACACACCGGGCCATCTCATGACCGGTTGCGAAATATCCCACCCTGTTGCCGCATATCCACCCATTGCATGATGCACTGCCAGAAGTGCCAGCGAATCCTGTTCGTTAACTGGTAAGATATAAGGCACGATCATTCTCAAATTTGAAATATTGGTGCTGAAGCGATGTACTCCCCCGGGAGAGATCATCTTGTTGGCGTTGAGCAGGAAGTATCCGTTGAAATATCCGCCCCATCCAAAATTAACGTGATAAAACCCGCGATCGTCGTATCCGTCTATTACAACCGCATGCCCGGTTGGCACGCCATAAATAGCGGCATAGAAAGGACGTTGGTTTTCCAGTTCATTTCTCATATAAAAATCCTCTTCCAAAGTGTTGATGGTGTAATATGAAAAATGTTCGTCCAGTCCCCGGGAAAAATCTCTGTTGGGAATACTTCCGTAAGGACTTCCGCAATACTGCATTTCCATCGAAACACCTGCGTGAAAGGAGAGCAATTCATCCGAACTGTATTCAATGCCTTCAAAATCAGCACATATCTCACCATAAATACCATCATTATAACAATGGGAACCAGATCCGGTAATGGGTATCCCCCGTTGGATGGAATGGTACTTCATGATCTGCGCTACTGCTGTTGCCACGCAACCTGTGGGGCAATTGCCTGCCTCTTCATGATCAAACTGATTGAGCATAACGCCGTATGCATCCAGCAAAGGTTCAACCACGGGATTCGCGCGTTTTATGTTGTTCAGATCAGGGTCAGAAATGTTCAGGGAATCCTCATAAAACCTTAGCAAAGCCAGCAACTGGGGAGGCATACTATCTGCATGAAAATTGCCTTTATCGGCATATCCTACAATATTGTAACCGTTGTTTTGCCGGGAAATAACCACAAAACCGTCATTCTGCTTTTGGTACACGAATACGGGTTTGGCAACACCGGATGCCGAACGGTATGCCTGCTCCAATTCCGAAACAGATACTCTTCCCGGGATGTTCTGAAGATTTTGTTTCCTGTAGGTCATAAAATCTGCGGCCAGTTGTTTGGCGGGAAGATTTTCCAATTCCTGCGAAAAAACCGCTATTGGCAAAATGAGCAAATACAGGATCATAAACAGAATGATGCCTGCTGCTTTTCTTACGTTGTTTTTTAGTGGATGCATAGCTGATTCTGTTAGAAAGCGGTTATTTTTTCAACTTTGTGTTTGTCATTCATCTTTACCGAAACGAAATAGATCCCTGTTTCCAAACCCGGGAAAATTTTTGAACTGCTCTGCAAATGCGTTTCAAAAACCAGTTTCCCGCTGACATCAAAAATTCTCACGTGCGATTCTGCTGCTGAAGCAGAAGGAAACCCGATAAAAAGTTCATTTTGCACCAGGGTGGGATAAATACGGATGTCTTCAGAATGGTCGCTGCTGGCACCGGGTACCGAAGCGATCTTCAGGTCGAAAGTGGTGGAGGCACTGCAAATGTTTTGATCCGTAATGGTAAGCACCAGATTGTCGCCTGTTTGAGGGGTAAAAATGGCAATATCGTTGGTGGAAATAACTTCATCATTGAGGATCCATTCGTAGGAATAGGGCGTCAGACCTCCGTCCACATCATACCCCATCAATCCGAGAACCACCGGAATACCTTCCGGGATCTCTTCATCGAACAGCGCCACCACTTCAAGGGGATGATCCGCCTGGGTGGGCATATCCATTTTAACAACCGTTTGGGCAGACAATTGACTGAAAAGCAACAGCAACATACATCCTGCAAATATCCTGAGTTTTTTCATGATCATTGATTTTTAGGTATTACCAGGCGGAATCCTGTGAAATGGGGGTATCCGTTATGATGAAAATCTTCGGTTGCAATATCGGGTGGCAGAGAATTTCTTGAAACAATCCTGCAACTGTTTTGATCGTATTCAAATCGATCGGCCATAAAGTCACCGCCACGTATCACCTTTTCTGATCCGGTCTCCGGTCCGGTGGGATTGGTGGAAGGCGAAGGTGGTAGATTGCTTTCGGTCCATTCAGCAAACCAGTCGGAACACCATTCACTTACATTGCCACTCATATCATACAACCCCAGTTCGTTGGGTAGCTTCTGCGCAACGGCATGTTTTCTCCCCTCCGAATTTTGAAAATGCCAGGCGACCTCATCCATATACATACTGCCGGCATAGGCGGTATTGCCACTTTTTAAGGCGCCCCGTGCCGCTACTTCCCATTCGTTCTCGGTAGGAAGACGAAAATGCAGACCGGATATTTCATGGATGCGGGGAAGGAATGTATTCGTGATCTCGTTCCAGTTCACCACCACAGGCATATGATCCTGGTAAGAAAGGTTGCCCTCAGGCAAACTACCCACTACGGCAAGCCACTGGGATATAGTGATCTCCGCTTCTGATATAAAGTAACTGTTTAAATATACTTCTCTCGATGCCAGCCAGGTGGAACCATCAAGGTAAAAAGAGGTATCTGCTTCCACCGGCAGGAGCCGGAAATCCACTTCGCCAATGGTCATCTCAATTTTATCAACACCCGATTGTTTGATGAGGATCTCTTTTGTAATGTTGCTGGCTTTTATGGTCAGGATGGTTTCGCGGGCAAAATTCATGTTGGAATTCGCCCCTATGATGAATCCGGTTGATTGACTACCCTGATAAGCGGAAAGTTCGATCCATTCTGCGGCACAGTCGACTTCCCAGTCAAGATCGGTTTCCACCACCACCAAGCTGGCATCTTTTCCAGATCCAAAATGAATGGTGGTAAGGGATAAATCCAGAAAATCAACCTCGACATCAGGATCAACAGGGTCATCGCCCGGTTTTTCGCAGCCTGAAAGCAACAGAAATCCCATTGCTGTTATCAGGCAAAACAGTTTTATGTTCATGGATAGAAGTATAAGAACAGAATAGGTTGTACTTTTTTTACAAACTTTGTTTTCCTTCTCAAAATTATAAATAAATGTGAAAACGACAGAAATTATCGCTATTTTTCCGGGGGATTGTTGATAAAAAAAATTATGAAGACAGGGTCATGTGATGTTTTTCTCACTGTAACATGAAACCGTCTGTGCAAAATAATTGATTGATGTTTGCTTCTGCTTCAGAAAAAGTGAAACAAATCCTATTTTCTGATCAGATAAAAAGGTGTTTGGTCATGATGACCATCAATGACCCATTGATTTTTAATATTTTTTGTTTCTTTTATCTCAGCACCATCATGATCCAGTAAAGAAACCCTTGCATCGAAGGGCAGATGAACCGTTGCTTTTACGGGTTCTAACATAAGAGGGGAGTGATATCAAGGCTTTACAGGAGGAGTATAAGGAGGCTACAGCAGAGCACTGAAATTTCTTCTCACTGCTTTGTTCCTAAAATCCCACCGAGGTTGTAATTCTGCCTGTTTTCCAGGTCATGCTTTCCTACTCCAATGTCCAGGAGCGCTTTTAACTCATCCAAATGATTTTGGTACACGCCCCTTGGATTGGTGTTCTGTTCTTTAGCCACTGCCGCTGCCATACTTACTACTTCGCCCATCATACCTGTTGTACGCATCACACGAATGGTTCCCAAAGCCACATGGGTAACACTGATGTTGCGCCCCGCCATAAACAGGTTGTCAACATTCCTTGAATAAAGACAGCGATATGGGATGGGATATGGATATATAGCCTGATGATCAGCAATAGACAGAAACTCATTTCCAGGAAAATACTCTGTGTTTTCAGGATCGGGATAGTGGATATCTATGCTCCAGCTGGTGGTAACCGATGCATCGGGGTAAATAACAAAATCCTTTATATCTTTTTCGGTAAGGATATGATCACCCAACAATCTTCTGCTTTCGCGCTTTCCGGAAATAATAGGCCACCCAGTCAAGTTTACGTCTGGTATAATCCTCTTTTGCTGTGCTATGGTTTTTGAGAAATGACCAGTTGGAAAACACCACCATCAGGCCATAATCTCTGAAAACCCTGGTGGTTTTGAATACCTCCAGGGGTTATTTGTCTTGTTTTTAGATTGTACTCGCTATTGATGTTCCAGAACGAGTGTTTTTGATGTGGAATCGCATATTTCCGATGGTCCGAAATACTGGATCGGACCCGGGAACAGATATTGAGTATTGATGGCCCAGTCATCACGGTTCTCTGCGAAAAATTTGAATGGCTTGCCATCCAGTTCAACCAAAGCCTTTTTGATAACAGGTTTGGTCTCTCCATGACGTTTTTCCAGGTTCATCATGCCTGTAACAGGCGTTCCGCCGCAAATCCAATCTTCTGGTTTACCGACAAGATTTTTTACAGATGCCATGTATCCTGTCTTTTCATGAGCAACAAGAACAGAAATCGTAAATCCCAGGGCATAGCAATAATTGGTGTCAAAATTGGAGGGCGCAGCACATCTGCCTTCATACCCAAAGAAGTGGTTCTGTGTGGTAAATTTCTCGTTGTACTTTCCTCTCTGTCTCAACTTTTTCAGGCGCGCTTTTACCATTTTGATCAATAGTTTTTCTGTTTCAATTCTGGAAACCACTACATTTCCATGTGGATCGCGATCCATGATCAACTGGTCTGAAATGTTGTTGGGAAGATTGTCGTAGAGAATCTCTGATTTGCGCGAAAGTTTCACCGCAATATACTCTCTTTTTTCCTGATCGGATTCCAGTGAAAGAAATTCATCATTGTATTTTGCCATGATTTCATTTAGTTCCTGAATAAGCTTTTTGAACTCCGGGATAAACTCAACGATTCCTTCCGGGATCAAAATGGTTCCGAAATTTTCTCCCTTATCAGCACGTTTTACAACAATTTCTGCAATGGACTCCACAACCTCGGCAAGGGTCATCTCTTTCTCCTCCACCTCTTCGGAGATAAGAGCGATATTGGGATGGGTCTGCAATGCACATTCTAAGGTAATGTGCGATGCTGAGCGCCCCATCAGTTTGATGAAGTGCCAGTTCTTTTTAGAGGAATTGGCGTCGCGTTGAATATTTCCTATAAGCTCACTGTACACCTTGCATGCTGTGTCAAAACCAAAAGATGCCTCGATCATTTCATTTTTCAGGTCTCCGTCAATGGTTTTCGGACAACCGATCACCTGAATTTCCGAACCTTTTTCCTTATAATACTCGGCCAATACACAAGCATTGGTGTTGGAGTCGTCACCCCCCACGATCACAAGCGCATGGATACCAAGCTTTTTGCAATTCTCCAATCCTATGTCGAACTGTTCCTTCTCCTCCAGTTTTGTGCGTCCTGAACCAATGATATCGAATCCACCGGTATTGCGGTATTCATCTATGACATCACGGGTCAGTTCCCGATACTGGTTGTTTATCAGTCCCGATGGTCCGCCCAAAAACCCAAAAAGTTTGCTATCCTGGTTGATTTTTTTTAATCCGTCGAACAGGCCTGAGATCACATTGTGCCCTCCCGGTGCCTGACCGCCTGATAAAATGATGCCCACTTTTGCCGGTTTGAATTTTTTGTGCCCATCTGATTTCTGAAAACCAAGTATCGGCAATCCATATGTATTGGGAAACAATTGTTTGATCCTGGTCTTATCAGATGAAGGTTCAGAACTATTTCCCTCAATAACTTTCACTGATCCGCTCAGACTGCGGGGCAAGATGGGTTGATAACCTGATCGTACTTTTTGAAGTGGACTTTTGTTCATTTATTTATAATTTTATTATTCGTTGATATTGTGCTGTTTGTTTTGCCATGCTGTGCATTATAATCATCCGCGTGGGTGTCGATATTATTGTGATGCCCGGTTCGTGAATTCATATGCAGGGTCTGTTAAAACCTTCCTGAGATAGTTTAAACCTTACCTGAACCATTAATTTCACAAAAAAACAAAGATATATTTCTTAAAATATTGGTTATATGCATTTTAAAATGAATATCAAAATAAAAAACACATCACCATCCGGGTGTAAAAAAAGATGTTTTATGGGGACTAAGATAACAAAAATTGAAGTAACTAAAGACAAAATTACTGTAAACAGTGCTTTACATATTTCTTCGCTACCTTGAGTTAACTGGCTTATACGACGCTTCTATAGCATGTTAGCTATCTTTGAAATTGGGAATTCAATTATGTTACTTCTAAGCAAATAGAGAGTCTTCATCATCTTCATAGTCGCCGGCGTTGTTTTCCTAAGGATTTTATCTTCAGAAAAGTAAGCTACCATTCAAATCATGGTATGCCTGCCTTCATAGCAAAAAAAAATAGTTGTTAAACTTATCCGTACAAGATACGCTGATCAAATACCTGATATTCTTTTTTCAGACCGTGCTTTTACCGATCAACAGGCATTTTTGCAATTTAGATTAAAATACATCCCAAAGTCTAATTCTTAATACAGCGCACCGAGAATCCTTCTGCCCGGGAGAAGCTGCCCACGAAAGCAAAGGTACTGAACAAGTTCAGGTAATGCGAGCTGGTGGCACTCAAGGTACTTGACCAATATCTGCCGAAACTTCCGGCATCTCTGAGTGAACCATCATTGTAAACACGACTCCCGGCCAAGGGTAATCGAAGCGGAGAGGAAAAAGCCCCGGCGGCATCTTCACTGTCCCAGGTTGCAATTTCTGCATCCCATTCGGCTTTCGTTGGCACACGATAACCCTCCGGGCAAGGGTTGTTGGTTCCGCTTACGCCCTGCCATAAATTATTATTTTGTGGGCTTCGCCAATCGAAAGGATTGCTTCCGTTAATTATAAAATCGCCATGTCCCGGGTCATCACTATTGCTTAAAGTAGTGGTTGTACCAGAGGTGCGTTTTTCATGTCCATCTGCTGCACGACCCCATTGGTATAAGTCGCCGTAAGCATCGGCATCGGCACTGCCTGTTGCAACCCGAGAAGCCCCCAAATTGCGGTCCATCCAGATTTCTCCGGTGATAGGATTCCTCACATCGCCTTCTTCCAGTTGTGTTTGCCATGTTGGTATGCCTCCATTCATGGTTAGCACCTGCCCTTCATTACCTGGAACTACCGTTATCCATTCCGAACCATCCCAGTACTGCATTTCGCCGGTTTGCGTGCCGACAGGAACGCTGGGGTCGGTTTCTGTTTCAATATAGTTTCCTAAATCGCTGATTTGACTTTCGGTTAAAGTTAACGCTGCTTCATGTGCCGTTACATCTGTTTCTGTAACAGTATAATCTGATATATAACCGGGTGTTAGTTTTACCCATTTTGTGCCGTCAAACTGCAATAAATCACCGGTGGCAGCATCGGTAAAATCGAAATTGGCGGCAACGGCAGGATCGGTTTCCTGAATTTCTCCTGTTATTGCTTCAGCAGTTTTGGAATGTAAGGCATACGGTACACTCAACAATTGGGTTGTACCGGTAACGGTGTAGTTGGTTAATGGAGCTTCAACAGCTGTTTCGGTTTTCAGAAAATAGGGACCATTGGTCCAGTCAATAGATGCAAAATCACCAGTGACAACAGTTCCTTCTCCAATTTCAATGCTTACCAATCCATTGGCATTCGTGGTTGGTGTTTGGGTTTCTGCATAAACCTCCGTACCACTTGAAGAACCTTGTAAGATGCTGATCTGCATACCAATTTGTGTGTTCATTATCAAATGGTCACCCGCATCTCTGATGACTGCCTGATAACTGATTTTTTCGGGACTTTGTGCCCAAAGTGCTGCCGATAAGAATACGGTTGTAAAAATTGTCAATATTTTTCTCATGATTTACTCTTCTTTAGTTTTTAATGA
>CAYMLS010000142.1:0-12109 GCA_964390665.1 uncultured Bacteroidales bacterium
GATTATCTTCTTTTTTTCATTCTCTTTGTCTGGTTTTGCCCAGTCTGAAGCAGATACCCTTGTTGATCAGCAGTCAGAAGCAATGGATACTCTTTTGGATGAAAAAGATGAAACAATCCTTACCGTTGAACCGGATGCAAAAGAAACCCAAAAGGAAGGAATCCTGGAAGAAGATACACGGTTTCGTTTCAATGCCGAAAGTTTGTTGAGAGGATTATTCGGAATGATCGTATTAATTGGCATATCATGGTTATTCAGTGCTAACAGAAAGGCTGTTTCCTGGAAACTTGTGGGTATTGGATTGTTTATACAGGTTTTGCTGGCCTTCAGTATTCTTAAAGTTTCTGCCGTACAATACTTTTTCGAGATCATTGGGAGAATGTTTGTATTGGTATTGGATTTTACCAAAGCAGGAACTGAATTCCTGTTTGCTGGTTTCCTGGATACTGAAACTTATGGTTATATTTTTGCTTTTCAGGTGCTGCCCACCATTATCTTCTTTTCTGCTCTTACCAGTTTACTTTTCTATCTTGGCGTGATCCAAAAAGTGGTTTACTTTTTGGCCTGGATCATGAGTCGGGCGCTTAAATTGTCGGGTGCTGAGAGTTTATCTGTTGCCGGTAATATTTTTCTGGGGCAGACCGAATCACCTCTGATGATCAAGGCATATCTGCCGTATATGAATAAATCGGAGATCCTTCTTGTGATGATCGGTGGGATGGCAACATTGGCCGGTGGAGTTTTGGCGGCTTATATCAGTTTTCTGGGAGGGGACGATCCGGTGCAGCGACTTGTTTTTGCCAAACACCTGCTTGCTGCCTCTATCATGGCAGCTCCCGGAGCGGTAGTTATTTCAAAGATCCTTTATCCTCAGAAAGAAGAGATCAACAAGACCATCAATATATCGAAAGACCGGATCGGAAGCAATATCCTTGATTCCATATCCAATGGTACTACTGAAGGGTTGAAACTGGCTGCGAACGTTGCTGCCATGTTACTGGTTTTTGTGGCTTTTATTGCCATGTTTAATTTTATTGTCGGCAAAATCGGAGATTGGACAAATCTGAATGAATCTATTGCACAGATTACCAATGGACAATACCAGGAACTGTCCCTGCAGTTTATTCTGGGATATACTTTTGCACCCATTATGTGGTTGATCGGTATTAGTTCTGCCGACATTGCCCTGGCAGGGAGACTACTCGGTGAAAAAGTTATCCTCACTGAATTTATCGGTTATGTAAGTCTGGCACAATTAAAAGAAGCCGGTGCTTTTTCCGACCCCAAAACCATTATCATGGCTACTTATATGCTATGTGGGTTTGCCAACTTTGCCAGTATTGGCATACAAATAGGGGGGATAGGATCACTTGCGCCTACCCGCAGGGTGCTTCTCTCGAAATTTGGTATGCGCGCACTGCTTGGAGGAACCCTGGCTGGTTTGATGAGTGCTACCATAGTAGGTATGATTCTTGGTTAACGAATGATTTTTGTAATTTATCCACTGCATATTTCTCATCAGCATTGAAAAACATCCCTGAAGAAATCGTTGAGATGCTCAATGAAAAGGTTGTGCAATACAACAATCCTTTGTTTATCGAAACCGATCCCATTTTTGTGCCACACCAATATACCCGCAAAGAAGATATTGAGATAGCCGGTTTTCTCTCTGCAACCATTGCCTGGGGCAGCAGGGTTTCCATCATCAGAAATGCTTTGCGGATCATGCAACTGATGGATCACGCTCCCTTTGAATTTATCCGGGATCATACAACTGAGGATCTCGAGGTTTTTAATGGTTTCGTTCATCGTACATTCAATAGTGAAGACCTGAAGTATTTCTGTAAGGCACTTCATTATATTTACGCTGAGCGTGGTGGGTTGGAAAAGGTTTTTGAAGAAGGATCGCAACCTGCAGGCACGCAACCTGGCATACACCATTTCAAAAAAGTATTTTTCTCTTTGCCCGATGCTCCAGGCAGAACTCAGAAACATATCTCGGATCCACTCAGAGGATCGGCTGCCAAAAGGCTCAACATGTTCCTGAGATGGATGGTCAGGAATGACGAAAAAGGGGTTGATTTCGGTCTGTGGAAGACCATCCAACCATGCCAACTTTCATGTCCGCTCGATGTACATTCCGGCAATGTTGCCCGTAAACTGGGACTGATATCAAGAAAACAAAATGATGCTGCTGCGGTAAATGAACTTGACACCAAACTTCGCATTTTGGATCCTGTTGACCCCGTAAAATACGATTTTGCGCTCTTTGGTCTGGGGGTTTTTGAGAAGTATTGATTTAATATGTCTTTTTGATGAATGATCCCACTCTGTAAAGTATATTATCCACGAACCGGAGCAAAGCGTAGCCCGACAAAGTCAATTACACGAATGGACACTAATTTTAATGTCTGACATTCAGACAAATAAAAGCATGATGTTTTCAAAAAATTTTCCGAAAACGAGTTTTCGGACTGGACTCATGAATAAATAGCCAGGATCATTTTATCCAAACCGATTTTATGTTTACAAATTCCCGGATGCCCTGGTGCGAGAGCTCGCGACCGTAGCCACTTTGTTTGATCCCTCCAAAAGGCAATCGGGGATCAGATTTTACGAATTCATTTACAAAGCAACATCCTGCTTCCAGTTTATTGTTGGCTATTTCAATTGCTTTTTGATGGTTTTGACTGAAGATGGCAGATCCCAATCCAAATATGCTGCTGTTGGCAATGCTGATGGCATCCTCTGTGTCTTTTGCCCGAATGATGGCGGCTACAGGTCCGAAAAGTTCTTCCTCCCATGCAGGCATACCTGGTTTCACGTCTGTAAGGATGGTGGGTGGATACCAGGCACCTTTTTGACTAAGTATGGTGCCTCCCAACAGGCATTTGGCCCCTTTTTCAATACTTTTTGTTACCTGGTCATGTAGTTCATTTCTAAGTTTTTCGGTTGCCTGTGGCCCCATGTCATTGTTTTCATCAAAGGGGTCGCCCATTTTTATATTTTCCATTTTCCTGAGAAACATATCCTGAAACTCTTCAAATACTTCTTCCACAACGATGAATCTCTTGGCGGCAATGCAGCTTTGTCCATTGTTGATCAGGCGACTGGTCACACATTTTTCTGCGGCAAGTTCCAGGTCTGCATCTTCCAGGATCAGATAGGGGTCGCTGCCACCAAGTTCCAGCACTGTTTTTTTGAGTTGCTCACCTGCTTTTTGTGCTACTGCTTTTCCTGCTCCAACGCTGCCGGTGAGCGTTACTGCTTTTACCAGTGGATTTTCAATGACCGAAGAAACCTCACTTCCTTTGATGCGTAAAGTGCGGAAAATATGGGAAGGAAATCCTGCCTTTTCAAAGATATGTTCGATAGCCATGGCACAGCCCATCACATTGGAAGCATGTTTCAGCAATCCTGCATTGCCTGCCATTAAAGCAGGCACTGCAAATCGAAAAACCTGCCAGAAAGGAAAGTTCCAGGGCATTACTGCCAATACAACGCCAAGAGGTTGATAGAGCACATAACTTGATCTTGCATCTGTTTGTACCCTTTCTGTTTGCAGAAACTTTTCCCCGTTTTCTGAATAGTACCTGCATACCCAAGCGCATTTTTCTACTTCGGAGCGGGCTTGTTTGACCGGTTTTCCCATCTCCTGAACCATTAACTTCGCAAGATATTCCTTCTGATCCAGTAGTATTTCTGCCGTTTTTTGCAGTAATGCCGCACGAAAAGAGAGAGGGGTGGTTTTCCAGTTTTCCCATTCCTGGTGAACCTTTTCAATAACTGAAATGACCTGGGTTTTGCTGTGCGGTTTATATTCGCCTGTTTTTTCTCCTGTGGCGGGGTTGATGGATGTGAACATGTGGTATTTGTTTTGGGGGTTTAAATCATTGATTCCATATAAATACAAAAATGCTAAATTATTGGTTGAATTACAATAGCATAAGTAAGAAAATTAAATAAAAATGGTCAGGAGAATAGATTGCCTTAAAATTTTTATGACATTGACCGGTAAATACACTAAATTTAACCCGGAAAACATACATTTATAATTTTACAAAGAAAAGAACATGAGCGAAAATTATTTTAAACGGTTCCCTGACCACGGAGGTTTTTTTGGAGAATATGGCGGTTCGTTTATTCCGCCTGTTTTGGAAGAGGAGATGCAAAAGATCAACAATGCTTATTTTGAGATCAGCAAATCCCACAAGTTTATTTCGGAATTGAGAAGCATCCGAAAGCACTATCAGGGACGTCCTACCCCAGTTTATTTTTGTCATCGTTTATCGGAAAAATATGGCGGACGCATTTATCTGAAGCGCGAAGATCTGAACCATACGGGCGCGCACAAGTTAAATCATTGTATGGGGGAGGCATTGCTCGCCAAGTATATGGGAAAAAAGAAACTTATTGCTGAGACTGGTGCCGGACAGCATGGGGTGGCGCTGGCAACTGCCGCCGCCTATTTTGGTCTGGAATGTGAAATACACATGGGTGAGGTGGATATAAAAAAAGAGTATCCCAATGTTGTAAGAATGAAAATTCTGGGAGCAACGGTTGTACCTGTATCAGAAGGATTGAAAACCTTGAAGGAAGCTGTGGATTCTGCTTTTCAGGCTTATTTGAAAGACCCGGTCAGTACAATTTACTGTATTGGTTCGGTAGTAGGTCCGCATCCTTTTCCCATGATGGTTCGCGATTTTCAACGAATTGTTGGTATCGAAGCCAGGGAACAATTTCTGGAAATGACAGGTGAATTACCCGATAATGTAGTTGCATGCGTAGGTGGGGGTAGCAATGCCATGGGTATTTTCTCTGGTTTTATTGAGCATGAGGAGTGCAGTTTGTTTGGTATTGAACCTGGGGGGCGGTCGATGAAAACCGGCGATCATGCCGCGACCATGACCTTGGGAAAACCCGGTACCATTCACGGATATAAATGTTATTTGCTGCAAAATGATAAAGGCGAACCCGCTCCTGTATATTCCATTGCCAGTGGTCTGGATTATCCTGGCGTTGGCCCTGAACACAGCATGCTGAAAGATATTGAGCGCGTACAATATGATATGGTAACAGACGAGGAAACAGTGAGTGCTTTCTTCGAACTTAGCCGGGATGAAGGTATTATACCGGCGCTGGAAAGTGCACATGCCGTGGCTTATGCCTTTAAACTGGCAAAGGAAAAGCAACATTCTTCTATTTTGGTGAACCTGAGTGGAAGGGGAGATAAAGACATTGATTTTATTACCGATCATTACAGCGAAGGGTATTTGTAAAGCAAGATGAGAAGGAGTATGCAAGCCTTGTAAATCTTATTCAGCCAGACTACCAAATGAACCGAGCCATGACTACCATATTGACACACACGCGGATGATGATAATTTGCTGCATGGCAAAACATGCAGTACGAATATTGTTGGCGAGCTCCTCCGTAAGAAAAGAACGGGGCTGTCCTCTGACCGAATTAATCAAATGATAATCAGATGCAAACATGGTTTTCACTGGAAAGCAGCAGAGTAAAACGAATCACCAGGATAGATATGAAAACAATATTATCTCTGTGATTGGTTGCGATTTCCTGTTATTGTGTAAAAATGACATCCAGGAATAATTTTATACCTGCTCAGTGAGGGTATAAGATCACCGGGATAATTTTGGAGATAGATATTTATTTGAAAATGGCGGTACCTTTTTCTCCGTTCAGGTTTATAAAACCCCTGAACATGGTAGGGGTGTTAAATTTCATGACAATATTTCCTTCTTTATCAATGGCAATGATGCCACCATTGGCTTTTTGCTCAACAAGTATTTTATTGATCACCTCTTCTGCTGATTCATCAAGGGATTGGTGGTTATATTTTACCCGTGCGGCTATGTCGTGGGCCACCACATTTCTGATGAAATATTCGCCGTGTCCGGTGGCAGATACTCCACAGGATGCATTGTCGGCATAATTTCCTGCTCCAATGATCGGGCTGTCGCCAATACGTCCGTATTGTTTGCCGGTCATGCCTCCTGTAGAAGTGGCAGCGGCAATATTTCCCTCTTTATCGAGGGCAACTGCACCAACAGTCCCCAGTTTATAATCCTGCCAATGCCAGGTAGTGTCCAGGTTGCTTCTGTCAGGGTTTTCAACCCGGTTTTTGAGAAAACGCCTGTACTGGTTCCATCTTTTGGTATCAAAAAAATAGCCGGGGTCAACGATTTCTATTCCCTGCTCGTAGGCAAAAGTTTCTGCTCCTTTTCCGGTAAGCAATACATGGGGTGAGTTTTCCATTACTTTTCTGGCTGCCGAAACGGGGTTTTTAATGGTGGTAATACCTGCTACGGCACCTGCATTAAGCGTTTTTCCACACATGATGGAGGCGTCCAGTTCGTTCTTTCCTTCCAGATTAAATACAGCTCCTTTTCCTGCATTAAACAAGGGACTGTCCTCCAGGATATGAATGGATGCTTCCACTGCATCAAGAGCCGATCCGTTGTTTTGTAAGATATCTTCACCTGCTTTCAGTGCCAACGCAAGAGTAGCATGGTATTGCTGCTGCATGCTATCTGTCAGGTTCTCTGCCGATACATGCCCTGCTCCTCCATGGATAACCAGTGCGAAATTGTTTTGCGCTGTGGTGAAAAACGGTAGTGGCAGAAGGGCTAGGATCAGGATGATCTCCTTCATCCCTTTATTCAGAAATGCTTTCATATTGTGCATTTAGTCTTTGAATGACCTGATTCGTAATGTCGTGTTTGTCGCTGGCATATAAAATACCTCCTCCTGGTGAAAACCCCAATATGTAATCATAAGCAAGTTCTGTATTGAGTTCTTCAAGCAATGAAGTTATTTCACCATATAATTCAATGTTCATTTCCATCTCCATGTTTCTGAGGCGGTTGGTATAGGTGTCATTCAATTGAACAAGTTCCTGTTGCTTTTGCATGAGTTCCTGTTCCTGCAACTGTGCCTGGTCGGCGGTAATGGCACCTGTTTGTGCCTGCTGGTAAAAAGTTTCTGCTTCCTGCTGGAATTGCCTTTGCCTGCGTTGAAGATCATTTTCCATCCGCTGTTGCTCCTGTTCAAATTCTCTTTGCAGGGTTTCTGCCAGTTTGAAATTCTGAATGAGTGAATCAGAATCAACATAGGCAATGTTTAATCTTGTGTTTTCTATCTGATCAACGGTGCCCTGTATTACTTTCTCCTGGAGTTGTTCTGGTTCAACTTTTTCAGAAGGTAAAAATCTGAGCACATACAAAACGATCAATCCTAAAAAAAGAACTACGTTGATGATGGTTCCGTTTGATAATCTGGATGTTTTGGGTACCTCTTGGCTGGCAGGGGTTTTGTCATTCTCTCCCGGGGTTTCGCTTTTGTTTGTGTTGTCTGTTGTCATGATTTGTATTTATTTGAATAAATGTAATGTCTGTTCAGGAATATGTTGTTTTCAATAAAACTTGATCAGAAAAAGAGTAGGGTAGGGGGCAGTGATGGTGAATTTAAGTAATGAGCATCAACTGGTGGATATGAAGTGAGTCGAAAACAGGTTTTCTTCACACAAAAGTATACCGAATCCTGGTAAACACTAACACTAATTGCCCATTTCCGACATAAATTTGATCCTCATTAACCTGATCTCTTCTTCTGTATATTCATCTTCACCCAATTCAACCAGAGCATCCATGAATGAGTCTGTTTCGGCGGTGGAAAAATAATCAAAGATATCTTCCTGTTTATCCTCATCAATAACTTCATCAATGTAATAATTGATGTCAATTTTGGTTCCGGAAGCCACTATGCTTTCAATTTCGGTGAGGAGTTCTCCAAAATCCAGCCCTTTTGCATAGGCAATGTCTTCCAATGGTTTTTTACGGTCGATATTCTGGATGATGTAAACCTTGATTCCTGATTTATTGACCACAGATTTCACCACCATATCCATGGGTCTTTCAATTTCGTTCTCGTCAACATATTTTTTGATAAGTTCAACAAAAGGTTTTCCAAATCTTTCCGCTTTACCCGATCCCACACCCGAAATTTGTTTGAGTTCCTCGATTTTAACCGGATATTGTATGGCCATATCTTCGAGTGATGGATCCTGAAAGATAACAAAGGGTGGCAGGTTATTTTTCTTGGCAATTTCTTTTCTCAGGTCTTTCAATAGCAAAAAGAGCATTTTATCTGTTGTACTGGTTTTAGATGCTCCTGCTTTGATGCTTTCGCCTGCTTCATCGTCGCCTTGTTTTTTGTCTTTGCTTACTGTTACGGATTTGGGGTTTTTTAGAAAATCTTTTCCTTTTGGCGTCACTTTCAAAGTGCCGTAGTTTTCAATGTCTTTTTCGAGCAGTCTTTCAATAATACTTTGCCTGATAATGTTTTGCCAAAATTTTTCATCATTATCAGCACCCCGGCCAAAAATCTCAAGTTGGTCGTGTTTACATGATTTGATGATGCCTGTACTTTTTCCCATAATAACGTTAATTACATGTTTTATTTTAAATACTTCTTTTACTGCCAAAACGGTTTCTAACAATTGGCAAATATATTCTTTTCCTTCAAATTTTTCCCGTGGATTTAAACAATTATCACACATTCCGCAATTTTCTTGCTCATACACCTCCCCGAAATAGTTGAGAAGCATCTTTCTGCGGCATATGGATGATTCGGCATAATAAACGGTGTCCTGTATGAGTTGCATGCCGATCTCCTGTTCGGCCACGGGTTTTCCTTTGAGAAACTTTTCAAGTTTTTGAATGTCGTCATACGAATAAAAGGCGATACAATTCCCCTCTCCATCGTCTCTTCCGGCCCTGCCTGTTTCCTGATAATAAGACTCCAGACTTTTGGGGATATCATAATGGATGACGAATCTGACATCGGGTTTGTCTATACCCATTCCAAAAGCGATGGTGGCAACAATGACATCAATTTCTTCCCTGAGAAACTTGTCTTGCGTAGACACCCTGATATGTGAATCTAATCCTGCATGGTAGGGCAGGGCATTGATACCGTTTACTTTGAGCGTTTCGGCAATTTCTTCTACTTTTTTTCTGCTGAGGCAGTAGATAATCCCCGATTTATTTTTGTTTTTGTGTACGAATTTAATGATGTCTTTGTTTACATCTTTTCCTTTCTGGCAAACCTCATAATACAGATTGGGCCGGTTGAAGGATGATTTATAGATCTTTGCCTGAAGCATGTTCAGGTTTTTCATGATATCGTGTTGTACTTTTGGGGTAGCAGTGGCAGTGAGGGCAATTAAGGGTATCTTTTTATTAAAAGCGTTGATGATCGTTCTTAATTTGCGGTATTCGGGGCGAAAGTCATGCCCCCATTCCGATATACAGTGAGCCTCGTCTACTGCCATGAAGGAGATATCGAGGGTTTTGAAAAATTCAATATTTTCTTCTTTCGATAGCGATTCGGGAGCTACATAAAGAAGTTTGGTCATGCCATTGATCAGGTCTCTTTTTACTTGTAAAACTTCTGGTTTGCTGAGCGATGAATTCAGTACATGGGCAATGCTGTCGTAAGAGGCAAAATTTCTGATCGCATCCACCTGATTCTTCATCAGGGCAATAAGCGGCGATACTATGATGGCTGTACCTTTGCTGATGAGAGCAGGCAACTGATAACACATTGATTTCCCCCCCCCGGTGGGCATGATCACAAACGAATCATTTCCTTGCAATAAGTTGTGTATGATCGCTTCCTGATCTCCCTTGAATTTATCGTAACCGAATATCTCTTTTAATAGTTTTTTTAGTGAGACTTCACTTTGGGTTTCCATGAATTCTGTTGCCAATTTTTAAATTTGTGTATTTATCTGTGCACTTTTTTTCAGCAGAATTTTGCTTCTTTGCTCTTTTTTTTGTTTCCATACCTCCATCATTTATGTATGCTATCAAAAAGAAGGATGAAAAGGGGACTCTCCAGATGTAAAGAGAGAATCTGTAAAAAATAACAGTTTTTTGCTGACACTAAATAATAACCGGTTGGTCAAATAACTGTCTTTTGCTTTCACTTCACAATAACTATTGAATCTGTATTGTTATTGTACTGATAATATATTGTCTGTAAGAAAACACCACAGGTGGTCTTATGCTCATCTTCAAAACAGTCATCTCCTTTTTCAATGAGACTTCTGTTTTTCAGTCACCCACGCCAGGTACCTGACATTTTCTTTGTGAGGTACACACAATGATGATGGGTTTTCCTGCTGACATTATTTGTATACTTTTCTGTGAAGTATCAATAAACAAAAAGATCTTTTTGAAGGTCTGATAAAAAAACTGCTTTTGAATTTTTACAAAATGCATGAATTTTTCTTCAATAACTGCATTAATTATCCGAAATTTGTGATCCTCAATTTTTAAGTGTTTCAGATTTCTCAAGTAAATTTACTGATAATAATATTCAGGCCAAAATTATTTAATTATATAAATACAAATTCATTGATACATTACAACGAAATCAAACAATCTGCATTGGAGACGATCCAGATAGAAGCCGATGCCATTGCAAATCTTAAGAATTACATTACCGATGATTTTGCCATCATTGTAGAAAAAATTATCAACAATAAGGGTAGGGTTGTTATTACCGGAGTAGGCAAAAGTGCCATTATTGCTTCAAAAATTGTTGCTACCCTGAATTCTACCGGCACTCCATCCGTATTTATGCATGCAGCAGATGCCATTCATGGCGATCTGGGTATCCTGCAAAAAGAAGATATTGCTATTTGTATCAGCAATAGTGGTAGTTCACCCGAAATAAAAGTGCTTATTCCCATGTTGAAATCTTTGGGCAACGCTTTGGTGGGCATGGTAGGCAATCTTCATTCTTACCTTGCTTTGCAGGCCGATCATGTGTTAAATACAACCATTGAGAAAGAAGCTACACCCGGAAATCCTGCACCTACCAGCAGTACCACAGCCCAATTGGTAATGGGAGATGCATTGGCCGTTGCGCTGCTAAAAGCAAGGGGTTTTTCAACATCAGATTTTGCCCGCTACCACCCGGGTGGAGCACTCGGAAAACAGCTATACCTCAAAGTGGGCGACCTTTACACCAAAAATGAAAAACCCTCCGTACATATCCATGCCAGTATAAGAGAAATCATTCTGGAGATCAGCAGCAAGCGGCTGGGTGCTACCGCTGTGATCGAAAAAGGGCAACTCAGAGGTATTGTTACCGATGGCGATCTCAGAAGGATGCTTGAGAAGGAAACTGATTTTTCGGGACTTACCGCACGCGATATCATGACCATCAACCCGAAAACCATAGAAAAGGATACCTTAGCCGTGGATGCACTGAACCTGATGCGAAAAAATAATATCACCCAACTTCTTGTCTCTGATCAAAACAGTTATCTTGGTGTTGTCCATCTGCACGATATTCTCAACGAGGGTATTATCTGATCCTGAATGAATAATCGTCGCTGTAAAAAATCATATTGTCAATTTTAAACATAGAATAATCTAATGAGTATTGCTGAATTTAATGAATACAGAGAAAAAATGAATGAAAAAATACTGGATGCTGATAATCTGGTGTTAAAAAGACTTTTCAATCTGGATACAAATACTTATCATGAAGGTGCATTATCTGCAAAGGTGAAAGAGATGATCGGACTATCTGCCTCTATGGTGCTGAGGTGCGACGATTGTGTGAAATATCACCTGCAGAAATGTTTTGAATTGAAGGTAACGAAAGAAGAGGTGTTTGAAGTTTTTGCCATTGCCAACATTGTGGGTGGTACGATTGTGATACCTCATTTGAGAAGGGCCGTGGAATTTTGGGATGCGCTTGAAAATCATGAAGGTTGATGTTGGGTTTTCTGTGGCAAACAGTGCTGGTTCGTTCCATCTGAAGATGTTCATCAAATTATACTAATATGAACCGATCCATGACAAAAATTTTGACACACACGCGCATGATTATCATTCGCGGATTGTAAAGCATGCAGTCAGCGTTTTGGCGAGCTCTCTCGTTGGAAAAAACGAGACAGGCATCTAACAACTTTAATAAAATTATAAACAGATGAAACATCCATGATTAAGCACTAAACACACACGAGGATGATTATTCACGATGGAGGTGGATCGCCCTGAAGGGGCA
>CAYMLS010000143.1:0-12094 GCA_964390665.1 uncultured Bacteroidales bacterium
TCAGATGTATTATTCTTTCGTTGAAGATATTCCCGAACAAGAGATACCTGCGGGACAAGTTCAGTTTTCCACGATTTTTAAAAGGAAACCATCGACGGAGGTGAAAATTGCAAACTTTTTTGATCGAAAGCGTTACCTTTACTTTACGAAAAAATTTGAATGTAAAACAAAACCCATGACGTTATGAAGGTGAAATATGCAATCCTTATGCTTTTGCTGGTTTACTTGTCGTCTAATTCGATGTTGACCGCACAATCCTTTACCGGAACCGGTTTTTATCATGCAGGACAGGTACTTGAAGGACTGAGTATGGACAGCGGGTTAGGCGAACGGGAAATCCATTACTCCATCTATCTGCCTCCCGGTTATGAAGACTCCGACCGTGCTTACCCGGTTTTGTATCTGCTTCACGGATACAGCGACAATGAAACCGCCTGGGTACAGTTCGGAGAAGTGAATGCTACTGCCGACCGCGCCATTGCCAGCAGAGAGATCCCCCCTATGATCATTGTGATGCCGGATGCAGGGATATCCTTTTATGTAAATGCTGCCGACGGATCTGACCCCATGGAAGACATCATGATCAAAGAATTTATACCTTTTATAGATCAAACCTATCATACCCGCACCCAGCGGGAATTCAGGGCAGTGTCAGGATTGTCCATGGGAGGCTATGGAGCGTTGATCTGGTCGTTGCGCAACCCCGATATGTTTTCTTCTTGTGCCGCTTTTAGTGCTGCCGTTTATACCGACAACACCATAGAGGAAATGCCGGCAGAGCGTTTCAACAGTTTTATAAAAAGAATTTACGGCACAGGTGAAAACGATGAACGTATCAGCGACTACTGGCATGAGCATTCGGTGATCAACCTGGTGAACACACTGCCGGCTGATAAAATAAAACAGGTACGGTTTTATATCGACAATGGCGATGATGACTTTTTATTTGAAGGGAATGCCATGTTGCATGTTGCCATGCGAAAACGAGGGATTCCCCATGAATTCAGGATAAGAGACGGAGCACATAACTGGACCTACTGGCGTGACCATATCATCCACGGTTTAAAGTTTGTGGGCGATGGTTTTCATCGCTGATCATGGAAATGGGTTGAATGTGCACCGGATCATGATGGTTTATGGTATGATCATGAGCAGAGGAGATATCAGATCATTAAATTACTGATTAGATGCGAAATACATTTTTCACATTGATTTGTTTTCTGTTTTACCGCCACGAAGAAACTCCTTTGGGTCGATAATGGGTAAAAACGCATTATTTTAGATAGGTTCGGAGAACATCATTCCCCTGAATGGTGTTGCTTATATTATGCTGCCTGCGTTTTCTTGCAAAGACTATTTAGTGTTTTCTTGCAAAGAATAAACAATATCCGACATATCTCACATTTAACATTTGTTTAAATAAGTAGAATGCCAAAAAATCATTTTACAAAAAGCAAAAGCATGAATAAGCAAAAAAATGTAGCAGTTAAAACGTGGGATATAAAAAAAGATGAGAGAAAATTAATTCTTTGGTCTTTTGTTTTCCAAATTTTTATTTTGATAATCCCTACCTTTTATAAATGCTGTTACAAGCCCAGTTAAACCGGCAAGACCTAAAACACTTCCAGACCACTCATATCCATTAACAATTGCATAAGTTCCCGAGCCAAGAGCAGCCAATCCGATAAAAAAAGCTAAGAATTGACCGATATTGCTTTGAGTTAATTGTCCCCTGACAACTTTTTTCTCAAGATAAATACGATGATCAAGTTGTTTTTCTGCCATTTGCATAATTCGTTCAGCACCATTAGGGATAATTTGAGAATATTCTGATAGTGTATCCGGATCAGGCAATGGTCCAATGTGAGTCTTGCTAATCGTAATTGCCAGACTTTTTAGTATCTGCTGTCTTTTTTGCTTCGGAATACCACTAAAAATTGTTGGATCTATTTCCGAAAGTTTTCTCTCTATTTTTGCAAGCTCATGACTTTCATTCTCTTTATCTTTTTCTTCCATAAAACCTCAGTCTGCAAATTTAAACTCGCTTTTATTCTTAGATTTTATTTCAACCAATACATCATCTATATCTTGGCCAATCATTTTAAAATCGTGTTCTATTGCCATTTGATCCGTTGCAAAATCATTTTCGCCGGTGTTAAACTGATAAAAACTGCCAGCCAGATTCATTATATTGGCTGCACCAGTTAAAAAATTGGGTGTGGTAAATAACATGTCGGTTGAATACATTTTCTTTTTCTTCATGAGACAAAACTTAAAATTACTGTTTACACAATTAAACGATTAGTTGCCAGGTTTGTTGCAAAGATATATTTTTTAAGATCATCAAATAAAAACCAAATAAATAAAGTATAACAACCCAGATCAAATTTCTCGCTCATCCAGGAAAAACTAACAAGTAAAGGAACTCATTTCGCACTTTCAGTGAGGAAAAAATGGAGTTGTCCTGATCGAATTATAATTAAGATCATGCGCAAAGAATGAGCAGAACTCCCGTTATGGGAAGCGATTGGAAATGAAAATAACGCTTTTTCCTCACTACTTCAACGCTTTGTTTAGATTATATGCAGCACTGATCAACGACAGATGGGTAAATGCCTGGGGGAAATTGCCCAATGCTTCGCCGTGGGGACCGGTTTCTTCGGCATACAATCCCAGGTGGTTGGCATAGGTGAGCATTTGCTCGAACATCAAACGTGCCTGATCAAGTTTTTCTTTGTCGTTTTTTCCTGCCCTTGTAAGTGCTTCCACCAGCCAGAAGGTACAAATATTAAACGTGCCTTCTTCGCCTCTTAACCCATCCTATGTTTCTGCTACGTTGTATCTGTAAACGAGGCTGTCCGACACAAGTCCACCCTGATCGGGTGTTTTCATGATGGCCTCCAGGGTGCTGAGTATCCTTTTGTCGGTAGGGGAAACAAAAAATGTAAGGGGCATCATCAGGTGGGCACCATCCAGAGAAATATAACTTTTGGGATGGCGTGCTGCTTTATAAATGCTCTCTGCCTGGCTGATGCCAACAATTGCATCTTGCGGAGAATGGAGAATGATCGGGAGTTTGCAAAGGTTGTGCAAAACCGCAATGCCATAAGCATTGAGCGAACGCGATATATTTCGCACAGCCGAAAGATTTTTATTACAGGTAAAACAGTGAGCAAAAATGGCAAAATGCCTCACTTTTTCTTTATCGGGTAACGCTATACGGACGGATAGCATTTGACCACCTGCATTTCTAAAACGGATTTTTTTGGAGCTCATATCTTCTTTTTTAGCTTTGATATCAAAGGTTGTCTCCTATCCCAGGCATCTGACAGAAAAAGGCTGTATATGAAGATTTTAAAAACAGACGATTGATAAATTAAAAAGTGATTCTGTCAGATTTTTTTCAAAGCCTCCACAATGTCTTTTACCGAAGAGCGCTTTTTATAATCAGGATCGAATTGTCTCCAAACAATTTCCCCATCTGAATCGATCACAAAGGTGGCCGGTATGGGCAATCGCTGGGATTCGTCAGAATGCGCTTTTTTCAGGTTGGCATTCAGCATGGTATTATACATTACCCGCTGCATAGAGTCAGGTTTAAAAGACACATCAAAATCATCAGCGATCCTGAAGTGCTCATCGTGCAACAATGTAAACTCAGCGCCGGTTTTTTCGGCTGTTTTGCCTAGCAAAGGCACCTTTTCAGGCGACACGGCAATGAGTTTTGCACCAAATTCCTGAATTACATCCAGAGAATCCTGTAAAGATTTCAGGTGTTTGTTGCACACAGGGCACCAATGTCCGCGGTAAAATATTATCACAACGGGTCCTTTGTCCAGCGCCTCCCGGAGGGAAAAAGTATTTCCCTGCATATCGGTTGCCTGAAAAAGGGGTGCCTGCGTTCCTGTTTCTAACCCTTTGGCTTCTTTGGCACTTCTGTAATTTTGTGGCATAACATAATTACTATTAAAAATGTATAGAAATAAAAAGATCGGTAAAATTTTGTAATGGTTCATAGGAATCAGCATTGAGATTTATTCAAAAAAAGAAAGTGAGTTTTATGTTAAACATTGGCATCCTGCATCTTCATGGGTTCATCAGTCAAACTTAGTTTTTGCCCCCATAATACTCAACAGGTGAATAACCGACCCTGCTGCAGTGCAACCTTAGCAACCTGTGGATGACCCCTTGGGATAAGCAGGCGTATGCAAGCTGCATACATCTCCGATGGCAAAATATTGTTGTATCCCACCCCCCTTTTTTGGGATGTATCGGGTATGTTTTGAATGCTGTTGTTATTTTCCATTTTTCCAGTTGAGATAATGTTTTTCCAGTTTGGCAGTGAGTTGTTGTCGGCTGATCAAACCTTTATGATCAAAGAGCATCTCTCCTTTATGGTAAAGGGCAAAGTAAGGCACCGATACCATCTTCAGTTCGCGCATGAGTCGTTTGCTGGCATCAGCATTAATTTTCACGATGTGTATACGTTCATGGTAATCCACTTTCAAACTATCGATCATGGGCATCATCTGGCGGCAAGGCCCGCACCAGGGAGCATAGAAATCAACAAAAACCAGCGAATCGCTTTCGATCAGTTGCTGGTAAGCGGCAGTGGTAAAAAGATCATCCGTATCAGGTTGCGCATCGGGATCCACCACAACCGGGAGATCGGCCAATTCCCACTCCATGATCCCGTGTTGCAGGTTGTAAACCTCTGTGTATCCGTTTTTCACAAGAAAATCAGCGGCTTTGTCGCTTCGGTATCCTGTATTGCAATACAAATAAACAGGTTTGTCTTTGGGAAGTAACAAAAGCCGCTTGCGAAAATCAAAGGCATAAAAGTTCAGTTTTCCTGAATTTTCAATATGCCCGTTCTGAAATTCCCTTTTTGTTCGGACATCCAGCAAGACACCTTCGCTATCAGAGATCATTTTGTTAAATTCATGCGAGCTCACCTGAATGGTTTGCGGGTTTTCACTACAGGCACCACCTGCCAGTAAAATGATGAGTAGAGTGATAAAGAATAATCGCTTCATGGTTTCCATATCAGGATTTGTTATTTTTGTTTTGTTGCGTTATCCGACGCAGGAAATCGTATTCCTGACGATAAAAGATAAACCAATTTCGGCAACCAGAGTTTGAAAGCCAACCAACTCTACTTTCTCAACCATCTCAACCACCCTAAATGTTAAATCTTTCACAACTCCTGGGTTTTCTGTTTCATTCGTTGTACTTTTGCAATATGAAATATTTTCACTTTGTAAATATTCCATGGAGTAAAACAGGAAAACACAAGCGTTAACACCAAAAGAATGAATAATCCGGAAAAAGCACCTTACTGTGAGATCAAGCATTCGTGGCGCAAGCTGCAGCAACTCGATCAACGGTTAAAGGAACAATACGATGTTTGTCTCAATCAGGCGATCCTGTTGTGCTGTCTTTCACAACGCTGCAAAAACCAGGGAAATATTGCCGGAGAGACCGGTCTGACCGCTACGCAAACCTCACGCGTCATCAGCAAACTCGAAAGCAAGGGACTGATTGAAAGAACCATTGGCGAGGACGATAAACGAAAGATGGTGTTTGCATTAACAACAAAAGGTCAGGACAAACTAAAGGAGATCACACCAGAAGGGGTGCGTTTTCTTACCATGTAAGAGTCTACTCTAAAAAAGTATATTGTCCAAAAAATACACGAACCGTAAGCCCGGCGAAGCCAATTGACACTAATTATTATTCCTGATATTCAGACAAATAAAAACATTGTAATTGCACGAATTTCTCCGAAAACCCGTTTTCGGAGTGTTCTCATGTAATATTATTTACTTTAAAACTAATTTTTTATGAAGATCATTATTATCGGAGGAGTAGCAGGGGGCGCTACCACTGCAGCCCGGCTCAGGCGTGTGGATGAAAACGCTGAGATCATTATTGTTGAAAGAGGGAAACATATCAGTTATGCCAATTGCGGATTACCCTACTATATCGGTGGAACCATTGCCGAACGCGATAGTTTATTTGTGCAAACACCCGCGGCTTTTTCCAAAAGGTTTAAGGTGGATGTAAGGGTACTGCAGGAAGTGGTATCGCTGGATGCGGAAAACAAAACGGTTCAGATCAAAAACCTGCACTCGCAGGAGACCTATACCGAAAACTATGACAAACTGGTGATGTCGCCCGGTGCTGAGCCCGTAAGACCCAACCTGCCAGGTATCGACAGCAATGGTATTTTCACCCTGCGCAATGTAACCGACACCGACCGCATCAAACAATACATCGACGACCATCAGATCAACAGAGCCATTGTGGTAGGGGCGGGTTTTATCGGCCTGGAAATGGCAGAAAACCTTCATCAACTGGGCATTTTTGTTTCTATTGTGGAAATGGCCGAGCAGGTAATGACCCCTCTGGATTACAGCATGGCATCGCTGGTACACCAACACCTGAAAACCAAAAACGTGGAATTCTTTCTCAAGGATGGGGTCAGTTCGTTCAGACAAGAAGATGACGGGTTAACCGTAACACTGAAAAGCGGCCGCGAATTGCACAGCAATCTGGTGATCCTGTCTATTGGCGTAAGACCCGACAGTCATCTGGCAAAAGATGCCGGAATTGAACTGGGCACCACAGGAGGGATCAAGGTGAATGAATACATGCAAACTTCGCATCCCGACATCTATGCTGTGGGCGACGCCATCGAATACCCCAACCCCATCACAGGCATTCCACAGATCACTTACCTGGCTGGGCCGGCCAACAAGCAGGGACGTATTTGCGCCGACAATCTTATTTTTGACAACCAAAGAAAATATTCCGGTTCGATCAACACCGCCATTGCCAAAGTATTTGATGTTACCGTTGCCTCCACAGGGGTTTCGGGCAGAACACTTCGCAAAGCGAATATCCCTTATGAATCTTCCATCACCCACTCCGGTTCGCATGCAGGATATTACCCCGGCGCCATCCCCATGAGCATCAAAATTGTTTTTGACAAACAAAGTGGCAAACTCTATGGTGCCCAGATTGTTGGCTACGATGGTGTTGACAAAAGGATTGATCTGCTGGCAACCGTGATCAAAAACAAGGGAACCATCTTTGATCTTACAGAAATAGAACACGCCTATGCCCCACCCTATTCATCGGCCAAAGACCCCGTAAATATTGCAGGGTTCGCTGCCGAAAACATCATACAGGGCAAAGTAAAATCGGCATCATGGCGCGATATTGAAAAAACCTCTCTTGCCGATACTTTGCTGCTGGATGTGCGAACTCCCGATGAGTTCGCCCTGGGAACCATTCACAATGCCGTCAATATCCCTATTGATGAAATAAGAAACCGCTTTGATGAAATTCCCAAAAACAAAAGAATCATTGTATTTTGTGGCGTGGGACTGAGAGGATACGTGGCATGCCGGATTCTTGCCCAGAATGGTTATGAAAATGTGGAAAACCTTAGCGGAGGTATCAAAACATGGGAATTTGCCATCCAGAAACAGAGCAATGAGGATATTTATGAGCGGGATTATGTGGGTATCGACGATCACATCTACCAAACCGGAAAAGCAGAGCAATCGCCTGTTGAGGAAAAAGGAGAGCATCTCCTGATCGATGCCTGCGGATTGCAATGCCCTGGTCCCATCCTGAAACTGAAAAACATAGCAAATGATGCCACTCCCGGTCAGATCATAGAGGTAAAAGCAACTGACCCCGCCTTTGCCTCCGATGTAAAATCATGGACCAACATGACTGGCAACAAACTCCTGGAAGTCACACAGCAATCAGGGGTGATCACAGCACGGCTGCAAAAGGCAAAAACTTCAGAAAAGAAATCACAGGTACCCGGCAAAGTGCGCGACAACAAAACCATTGTGGTGTTCAGCGACGATCTTGACAAAGCCCTTGCCACCTTTATCATTGCCAACGGTGCTGCCTCCACAGGCAAAAAAGTGACCATGTTTTTCACCTTCTGGGGGTTGAATCTGCTGAAAAAAGAGCATAAACCAGCGGTAAAAAAAGACCTGGTTTCCCGCATGTTTGCATGGATGATGCCCGGTAGCATAAAAGAACTTACCCTTTCTAAAATGAATATGATGGGGATGGGTTCGGGAATGATGAAAAACATCATGAAAAAGAAAAACATCGATTCCCTGGATTCATTGCTCAGCCAGGCACAGGAAAGCGGTGTGGAATTCATCGCCTGCAACATGTCGATGGATGTGATGGGCATCAGGCGCGAGGAACTGATCGACGGCATTCATTATGGCGGCGTGGCCACCTATATAGAAAGAACAGAAGAGGCGAGCATGAACCTGTTCATATGATCACACCTTTTCAAAAGTTTTTGAAATTTAAAAAGATCGGTGGGTTGCGTTGTGCTTTGACCTGCCTATGATTACACCTTTTTAAAAGTTTCGAACTTTTGAAAAGTTTGGTGGTTTGCTAAGTGCTTTGATCTGCCTGAGTTACAACCCCGGGTTCACCCCCGGGTTTTTTTCTATCCTTATCCTTTGTCTGAACCTTTTCAAAAGTTTTGATCTTTTGAACCGAGCCATGACAAAAATTCTGACACACACGCACATGATTATCAATCGCGGCATGTAAAACATGTAGTCAGAGTTTTAGCGAGCTCTCTCGTTGGAAAAAACGAGACAGGCATCTGAGCGAATTAATCAAATTATAAACAGATAAAAATATTGGTTAAAAAGAAATCATAAAGTCTGCATCACAAAAACCGAAATATGCTACTTTTGGGATGAAATCCAAAACTGACAACAAAACCTCAACAATCATGAAAGCCATAACCTTTTTATTCGCAAGTCTGCTGTTCAGCAGCGCATTCTCTCAGCAAATGGCAGAGAAGGAAATCAAAACAGAAGTACATGAAGTGACTGTATTTCTTGATGGTGCGCAGGTTACACGTAAAAAAGCCCTTGATTTACCAGCGGGGAAAACCATCATCAGATTCACCGGGTTATCTCCCTTCATCGATGCCAAAAGTGTGCAGGTAAAAGCCGAAGGAGAACTCACCGTTTTGTCGGTTAATCATCAGCAAAACTATCTTGATAAAATGGAAAAATCAGATGACCTCGTGGATCTGGAGAAACAACTGGAAAACATTGAAAACAGCATTCAGGTCGAAAACACCCACCTGTCCATCATCAGCGAAGAATTGGCTTTTTTGAAGGAAAACAGAGACATTGGCGGCAAAAATGAGCAGGTAAACATCACCAACCTTCAGCAGGCATCAGCATTTTATAGCGAAAGACTGACCCGTTTGAAAATGGATGAAACTGACCGGAGAAAAACGCTTGCAACCCTGAATGAGCAAAAGAATGATCTGCAAAATCAAATCAAAACCCTTTCCAGTAAAAAAGAATACCCAACGGGCGAGGTACTGGTAAAAGCAGATGCCAGCCAACCCGGCAAATATCCCCTGGAAGTGACCTACCTGGTGGGAAACACCGGTTGGTTTCCCACCTACGACATCAGGGCAAAGAACATCAATGAACCCGTTCAACTCATTTACAAAGCCAATGTAAAACAAGACACAAAAGTTGACTGGAAAAACGTAAAACTAAGATTCTCTTCTGCAGAACCCAATGTTTCGGGCGTAGCACCCGAATTAAAAACCTACTACCTGAATTACAATACCCCACCACCATCTTACAAAGGCACGCCCAACAGCATCAGCGGAAAAGTAATGGACAGCAACGGGCAGTCTCTGCCAGGTGCCAATGTAACGGTAGAGGGCACCACCATCGGCACTGTTACAGATCATGACGGCAATTACACCCTCACCATCCCCCGCAATGCCAGTCATATAACAGTTTCATTTATCGGATACAAAACCCAAACACTGCCCATCAACAATCCGGTGATCCATGTGTATCTCCAGGAAGATATGGTGGCGCTGGAAGAGGTTGTGGTAACGGGGTATGGTGCAAACAAAAGGATGGCAGGTGCTTTGCACAGCCATTTGGCGGGAGTAAACACCGATGAAGCAAAAATCAGGATCAGAGGCACCAGCAGTTTGTCCATACCCATGGCACAGGTGGAAAACCAGACAACCGTTGAGTTTGAGATACAAACACCTTATACAATTCTTTCGGATAATAAAAACTATACGGTGGATATGCAGTTCTATGACCTGCCAGCCATTTACCAGTATTACAGTGTTCCGAAAATAGACAAGGATGCTTTCCTGATCGCCAACATTGTGGAGTGGGAGCAGTACAACCTGCTGG
Organism: uncultured Bacteroidales bacterium; assembly: GCA_964390665.1. GTDB lineage: Bacteria > Bacteroidota > Bacteroidia > Bacteroidales > UBA7960 > SKVR01. The sequence goes on from CAYMLS010000143.1 coordinate 10,245, forward strand.
AAGGAGAAGCCAATCTGTTTTTTGAAGATACCTATGTGGGAAAAACCCTGCTGGATGTGCGCTACGCATCCGACACGCTGGAAATATCATTGGGGCGCGATAAAAATGTATCCGTCAAACGTGAAAAGGCAGAGGATTTTACCAGCAAACAGTTTATAGGAAACAAGAAAGAAGAGACCCGTGAATGGAGAACAACGGTAAAAAACAACAAGAACCAGCCCATCAGCATGGTGCTTCTCGACCAGGTGCCGGTATCCACCCTGGAGGAGATCGAAGTAAATATCGAAAATCTTTCCGGCGCCAGACACAACAGCGAAACAGGCGAGATAAAATGGGAGTTTGAGCTGGCACCCAATGAAAACAAAGCATTTGAATTAAAATACGCCATCAAATACCCCAAAAACCGCAACCTCATGGTGGAGTAATGGTTACACCTTTTCAAAAGTTTCGAACTTTTGAAAAGGTCAGGATGACACAGTTCTGCAATAGGAAGATTTTTCCGGAAAAGAAACCAGTACAGTTTTTCAAAACGCTGGCGGGTTTGTTGCATTTTATTGGGATTAGAAATTCAAAACTGATCGTATAACGCCAGGGGTCAATATGCTCCGGAAATGATTGACTTATTTTGTTATCAGGGGGACTATGTTCTGAAATGGTGCGTTTGTCCTTACCAAACAATTGCCCCATCTGCGCCTGGGTAAGCCAAACCGTCTCTTCCTGCAAGCGAACATCTATTTTGATGTTGCCGTCTGGGTTTTGGTATATGAGTATGTCGCTGGTCATATCAATTTGAATTTGTAATTACTCTAACCGAACTTGCTACTCGGTTTTCTTCATAAATATCTGCGTAATAATATCGTTGGTTCATTGCCCCTAACGGTACTGTTATACCTGCAGTTGCGGATTAAGAGCTGCTAAACTATCCCCCGAAACGAAAGATAACGCGAAGCAGAAAATCCGAAACCTTCACTACACCTGCAATTGAAAGGGATAGCATATTGCCCACAGTTTTTATTTTTTTCTTCTTCGGATAGTTAATTGTTTTCCAAGGAATTGTTCATATAATTCATCAGTCGATAAAGTCTTTGAATAACCTTTTCTCTGAAGTCCGGCAATTAGTTTTTTATCACCTGTCCATAGTTTTCCATTTAGGTGATTTGTTAAGGCAACAAATAAAGCGTCATTTTCATCAATGTCTTCAACTAAATCAAGTGCTTTAATTAATTCCTTGTCTGAAATCAATATCTCATCAATAAATGTTATCCGCTTAATTATTGTCTCATAAGATTTTATGAACTGGTCATTGGTAAACCCTGAAATTTTCAGGATTTTGTCCTTATGTTCCCCGATTTCATCCTTAAGCAGTCCGACAGTGTAGAAGGTAAAAAATTTCGAACCATTAAGGATTAATTGTCCGATTTTCCCCTGAGAGTTTAAGATTGCACTAAAGACGATGTTAGTGTCAACGATAATTTTCATTTAATATCTCGTTGGGATTTAATTTTATTCCAGATGCTTTTATTTACAGTTTCCGATAGTTCATCTACGTCTTTCTGTTTTGCTTTAGTTCCTGAAGTAGTTTCTTTATATTCAAGATAATCAAGCATATTCTGTAGTTCAGTTAAGTCTACATTTGCTGGTAGCCTTACTAAAATTTCGTTTTTTGTTCTTTCGAGTATCATGTTGGTCTTTTTTTTCTAAAGATACGAAAATCCAAAATAATCTGGAGTGCTGGGTGCTCAAAATTGTGGGCAACAACCCCATAAACACATTACGTTTATAAGCATCAAAAGCACATTGTCGTTATGCTAATTATATGCGTAGTATTTTTTCTCTGCAACGGTCTGCTC
>CAYMLS010000144.1:0-12063 GCA_964390665.1 uncultured Bacteroidales bacterium
CACCACACTGATAGAGAACATACTTTATATGAACCGCTACCAGGAGATAGATATACAACTGGCCCTGCACATACAAAACGACCATTTCGAAATTCTTCTTTTCAAAGAGAAAAACCTGATTTTTTACAACTCTTTCCGGTATCAAACATGGGACGATCTGTTTTATTACCTGTTTTTTGTCCTCGAACAAATGCGCATTGAGGCCGAGGACCTTCACACGCTGATTCTTGGCGAGGTAAGTATAAACAGTACTTTTTACAAGCAGGCAAGGTTATATTTCAAATCCCTTCATTTGGCGCCCCGTACCGATCTGTACAAATATGCCCTCGAATTTGACAGCATACCCCATCATTATTTTTTCAACCTTCTAAACCTGAATGCATGCGGATAATTGGAGGTAAAAATCAACGAAAGCAAATATTTGCACCGACCAAACTTCCGGTAAGACCTACTACCGATATGGCCAAAGAAGCACTGTTCAACATCCTGAACAACCATTTCGACTTTGAAGAAATTTCGGTACTTGACCTTTTTGCCGGCACGGGTAACATTTCCTATGAATTCGCTTCACGTGGTGCCCGTGAAGTTGTATCTTTAGATGAAAACAGAATGTGTACCAATTTTATAAAAAAAACCGCTGAAGAACTCAACCTGCCTAATATCAAAGTGATCAAAACCGATGTTTTCCACTTTCTGGGATTCAATACTTCTCAATTTGATATTATTTTTGCCGACCCTCCCTACGAAGCAACCAGGTATGAAGAGGTAATAGAAACAGTTTTCGACAATCATATGATCGCACCCGAAGGATGGATGATCGTGGAGCACAGCAGCAAGCATAACTTTAACAGTCAACCGGGTTTCTTTGACTTACGCCGTTATGGAAAAGTACATTTCAGCTTTTTCAAATAAAAACTATCTTTGCTTTACCGCCCATCTTACATGCTTTCTTATATTTAAAGGAAAAATAAAACCAGTTATATAAAAATACATTATGAAATGATCAATATCGTACAAGCAACTCCTGAACATGTTCAAAAAATCGCTTCCTTCCAGGTATGCATGGCAAAAGAAACAGAGGATCTTGACCTTGATCTTAAAGTGGTAGAAAACGGGGTCAGATACTTTTTCGATCATCCGGAAACTGGGTTTTATTTTCTTGCCCGTTACAACAAAAAAATAGTGGGGTCGCTTCTGTTACAATATGAATGGAGTGAATGGCGAAACGCTAAAGTTATTTGGGTACACTCGGTTTATATCTTACCCCATTTCAGAGGAAAAGGAATTTATAAAAAATTATTCGAAAAAGTGCAGGAGATCGCTATCCAGACCCCTGATATAGCAGGAATAAGACTATACGTAGATAAAACAAATGCCGTTGCAAAAAAAGTATATGAGAGAACAGGGATGTCCTCCCAGCATTACGATCTCTATGAATGGATGAAAAAATTTTAAGCACAACCAGGAAAAAAGGCAATTACCTTTCTTTCAAATCGTATGCAAATCCGACCCAAAAATGAACAAAAACATGAACAAGATCGCAGTTTTTCCCGGTTCCTTCGACCCCATCACACGGGGGCATGAATCCATTGTAAAAAGAGCCATCCCCCTTTTTGATAAAATCATTATTGCCATTGGTGTGAATGCAGAAAAAAAAGGGTTTTTCCCCGTTGAGAAAAGAAAGTATTGGATTGAAAAAGTTTTCGAAAACTTTGAAAGTGTGGAAGTTGACACCTATAGTGGTCTTACCGTACAATATTGCAAGGAAAAAAATGCCCGTTATATCCTCAGAGGATTAAGAACTTCTGCTGATTTTGAATTTGAAAGAAGCATCGGACAAATAAACAGACATATGACCCCCGAAATAGAAACTGTTTTTTTACTTACAACACCTGAATATACGGCACTTACCTCTTCTATTGTAAGAGATATTGTTCGCAACAACGGAGATGTTTCTGATTTTGTTCCCCAACAGGTTGTATTTTAAAAAGAAACTCCCTTCATTTCAAGACAATTTCCGGTTATTCTGGTAGATGTGATGATAAGACGCTATGCCCATCTGAAGATTAAAGGAATCCAATGCTTTTTGCCTTATTTGATCCCGGTTAAGCGATAAAAGGTAGTCAATTTTTTCTATGGCATGATCAAATTCCGCATTTGAAAAATCTCTGATCACAATGCCCGCCTTTTCATCGGTCATGATCCTGTCTGTATCCCCCACACCTGCATTGCAAATAAGTGGTATGCCCATGCTCAGTATCTCGGCTTGCTTGGTGGGACTGCTGGCTTTCTTTGAAAAAACAGGCCGGATGAAGAAAATCGATACCTGCGATAGTGCCAGATAAAATGGTACTTCATTTCTTGTAGCAGGTATAACCCTTATGCTATCTTCACTGATCCCATATTCAGATGCCTTTTTCCTCAAAACCTGCTCATCATCTGTAGTGATAAAAAGAAATTTTGCCTGGGGATAAGTTTTTTGCAACCTTTTAAAGAACGACATCATTTCGCCGGTCATATACCAGGTGCCTGTTGAACCCAGGTAGGAAATGACAAAATCCTGTTCTTCAATATTCAGTTCCTTTTTTGTTTGTAAAAGCGAAGAAGGATCGATGTTGTCCAGGCAAAATAAATCCGTATCTACACAACAAGGGATAACCGTTGTTTTATCATGGACGCCTTTCCCGAAAAGTTCTCTGATAACCTGTTTTCCATTGTATGTTAGGCTGACAACATCGTCAGCATGTTTAAAAAAAAGTTTCTCCTTTTTTTTAAAATAGTTGTAAAGAATCCGGAAAAAGGGATTTTGAAGATTCCATATATAACCTTCAACACGTTCGTTGGCCCAAAAGCCACGCATATCGAAAACAAACCTGACGTTATACTGCAATTTTAAATCTAAACCTGCAAGCGCTGCAATATAACTGCGGCAATGTACAATATGGTAATGGTGTTGTTGGTGTAAAAGTTTTGCTTTTCGTCTTATATTTATAATATCGGAAAATTTTGATATCCAGGGAGGTGTGGTTCTGAAATTAAGTGCGGTCCACGCTATTCCGGCGGTTTCTAAAAGTTGGGAAACCTCTTTCTTTTCTGTAAAGGAATTATGCATCTTCTCGCAGCTGATCACATGTATTTGATGCCCAAGGGCCGCCAAACCCAAAAGATAGGGTATAACCTGCGATCTGCCCAGCACATCAGTTAATCCATCGTACGTAATATACAATACCTTCACAAAACAATCAGGATAAAAATTTTTGAAATATCAAAAATAAACATCTTTTGCTAACCACAATAATTTTTTTCTTCATACCTTTTGAAAATATGAGTCTACTGCCGAAAACCCGTTTTCAGAAATTGATTTCGCCGGGCTTGGGTTCGTGACAATACTATGTTCTTAATTACCTGAATATCAATGAATAAATTTATTACCAATTGGTGTATTTTGTGGCAATATACTTTTAAGAGTGAACTAAAATACTGATTTTCAAAACACAAACCATAGTTAAAGATAAAATAATATTGATTGGGGCAGATTTTATTTCTGAATGTGCAGGATGTTTCCAAATTGATTAAATTTGTAGTGGGATGTCAATTTTTATTCACTAAAAGGTATTGATATGAGCAGAATTAAAAACCGCACCGCAACATTCAGAGCCCGTATCAAGAAAAATCTCGAAAACGGTAACTTCTCTCACGACAAGATCTTTAAAAAGTACCTGAGTAAAAAAAATCAAAAGCAAACCACTATTCTTGAAATGTGGGAAAATTACCTGAGTTTCGACCGGCTCGAATTCTGATCTTCTTAAGAAAGAGCGATACCCTCAGAAATTGGTGGTTATTTGAGAAATGCCTGACGAATAATGGCTAAAAAGAAAAAACTCAAAGAAAATATTTTCTGAGGGTATTTTTTTGTGAAAAAATGAATCCGATCAAAAACATCTTTGCAAGATAATTGCACTATTTACATAAACCAAAGCAACAAAAATAATCTTTTCTATTTCAACAACTTAACAAATAAATTTCATTCTTACTCAATAACATTTTGTACACAACAAACAAAAAACTTTTTATCAAATGAAAAAAGCAAGACTACTCTACCCAATCATGCTTATTACCTTCCTGATTTTTAATCCTTTTTACGCATGCCAGCAGGCAGAAGGGAAAAAAACCAAAGAAAGTGCATTGCCGGTACCCAAAAACATTCTCATATTCATTGGCGATGGAATGGGTTATAACCATATTGACGCCTCCAGTTATTTTGAATATGGCGAAAGTAAAGCACAAAAATATCAACAACCCAACTGGATTTCCTTATCTATGTCTACTTATCCCTCCGTTAAGTCTATCAATGAGAACGATACCCTTTTCGCCCATGGATATAACCCTGTGGAGGCATCTACCAATCCTGAATATCTGAAGAAGGACGTTACAGGCTCCGGAGCAGCAGGAACGGCCCTTTTTACCGGAACGAAAGTTTACAATGGTTCTATAGGTATGAGTATTTATGGAGACACCCTCACCCACATCAGCGAGGCAGCAAAAGCCAAAGGAAAATCGGTGGGAGTTGTTTCCAGTGTGCAACTCAGCCACGCCACACCCGCAAGTTTTGTGGCCAACAACAGAAGCCGGAATAATTATGAAGAAATTGCCCGCTACATGTTTTTCAATACAAAAGCCGATGTGATCATGGCAGCAGGAAATCCCGATTTTAATGATAACGGAGAACCGGAGAAAGGCGATCATAAATATGTTGGTGGTGAAGAAATCTGGGAAATGCTGAAAGAAAATGATCAGAGAATGGTTTTTGAAACATCAGAACAAACTTTTACCGTGAAAGATATTGACGGTGATCAAAAACCTGACCCCTGGACACTGATCCAAAAAAGAGAAGACTTCGTTAACATGGCATCAGGTGAAACCCCCAAAAGGGTATTGGGTGTTCCACAGGTACACTCCACACTTAGCCAAAGCCGCGATATGGCAGAAACATCAGGGTTGCCCTTCCAGAATCCTGTCGGTGAAAATATCGCTACCTTAGAGGAAATGACCAGGGCAGCGATCAACGTTTTACAAAAAAATGATGACGGTTTTATCATGATGGTTGAAGGGGGCGCCATTGATTGGGCAAGCCATGGCAATCAGTCTGACAGGGTCATTGAAGAACAGATGGCATTTAACAATGCTGTAAATGCTGCCATTGAATGGGTTGAAAATAACAGCAGTTGGGAAGAAACAATGGTGATTGTAACTGCCGATCATGAATGTGGTTATCTCACAGGACCAGGCGAGGCAAATCCCTTATACCCCCCTGTGGTCAATCAGGGAAAAAATTACTTACCCGGTATGGCATGGCATCATGGCGGACACACAAACGTACTGGTACCCTTTTATGCCAAAGGAAAAGGGGCAGAAATGTTCGAAATAATGGCAGGCGAAAATGATCCGGTTTACGGGAAATTTCTGCAAAATACCGATATTGCTGAACTGGTGTATATGATGTGGGGTAAACCCTCGAAAATCAATCAGGAAATCAAATAACATCGCTGATAAAACAGAAATAATAAGATATCAGATATTGTGTTCACTACAAAAAGTTTATAATCCATAAATTACACGAACCGTAAGCCTGGCGAAGCCAATTGACACTAATTTTAATACATGACATTCAGATTAATAAAAACATATAGTTTCCACGAATTTTCCAAAAACGAGTTTTTGGAGTGGTCTCAGATATTTAATTTCAAAGGTTTATAATTTGATGAAGTTGACCTGATTTTCTGCCCCGCCATTTTTGCTGCGAGGGGCGGATTACCCATCATCTTTAGCACCAGCTTCGGGCGAAAGAGCAATATAATGGTAACTTGACAAGAGTTGAGTAAAGATATGGGAGGGCACAGAAGATTAGGTTATATGCTTTGCACGTAATATAAAAAAAGGATCACCGCTTTGGTCGGTGATCCTTTTTTTTGCTGTAATCTCAGAGAGATCAATACTTTTATTTTTGTTCTCTGATGAGGAATCTGTTTGTGGCAAGGTTAACTTCAATGATGAATGTTCCTTGTTTTGCAGGCATATTGATTACCTTTTCAGATTGTTTGCCGGCAATGGTTTTCACCAACGAATTACTGGCATTTACAAAAGGATAGGCAGATCCCCAGACGGTGTTTTGATCGTCAACAAACTGGATTGCTTTTCCCTGGGTTCCGTCAAGCGTTACAACCATTCTGAATTTACCCTGTGCAATTTTTTCCATTTCAATTGCTTCAGAGGCATTCCATCCGGTAGAAACAGCATCACCTATTACTGACATGGCAGAAGTGACAGGCATCGCAGAATATGTAAGTCCGGTTGTATCAGCAACAACTCTATACTCACCAGGTGTTTCAGGAACTGGTATGGCTGCAGGGTCTTCTACTGCTTCGGTGGGTCTGTAAACCAGTACCCCGGAAACGCCACCATCTTCAACCGTTTGGTTATCATCGGTACCCCATTGAGGTGCCCACTGTCCAAGAACCGAAATAAATTTCATATTTTGACCCGATTCACCTAAAGTGGTAACAATGGCAAAAGTTGCATCCTCAACATTCTCCATTTCAAGTGCGACAGTATTATCCCATCCTGCTTCTGTTCCATCACCCAAAATATAAATTGGAGGTACTTTAAACTCGAAAGGAGTAACACTCATTTGAACAGGAAGCGAGGTAACGTTTAATGATTCAGCGGGTGCATTTGCGTAAAACGAACGAATGCGCATCTCAAGATTGGCTTCAACCTCAGCAGGCAAACCCAATACACCACAAATATCATTTAAACGGTTTACAGTAACGTTTGCTGAGGTTTCTCTGGTGGTGGTAAGCGTTGCAGGATTGCCAAAGTCATTACCCACAACATCAAATTCAACAGCATAAGTTGGGGAAACCAAACCACTGTCGAGCACATAATCGGCATCACTCCATTCTACTGTAAAAAGTTGATTTTCTAAATTCTCCTGAAGCAGCACAAAATCACCACTCGTAGGACCATTGATTACAGGGGGTTGAATTTGAGTAGTATCCAGAACAGGGTTATCCCTTTCATCTTCACAGGAGGTAAATACAAATACCAATCCTGTCAGAATTGTTATGATTGAGATTATCTTTTTCATCTTTTTATAATTTTATTTTTTAAATTAATAACCTGGTGTTGGAGATAAATTAGGATTGGCGGTAAGATCGGCTTGAGGAACAGGAAACCTGTTGTACTTAGCATCTGTAGCTCCACCTTCTTTCACATTATTTTTCCACGACCAAACATAGTCACCGCTGGTAAACAAACCAAATCTGACGAGATCTGTTCTGCGATGACCCTCCCAGTACAATTCGCGAGCTCTTTCATCGAGAATACCATCCAGTGTAATATCCGTTACATTCATAGAATTATCACCAAATGCTCTTTCCCTGACGGCGTTAAAATATCCAACTGCAGTTGCAAGGTCACCTCCACCACCTCTGAGGTGTGCTTCGGCATACATCAGGTATACATCTGCCAGACGAAATACCGGAAAATCAGTGTCGGTAAACTCAAGATTTGACCCGGGAGTACCATCACTTTTCAAATTGGTAAATTTGACCACGGCATAACCGTTGGTAAAATCACCCATATCATCGATTTCAAGACTTTGACCATCAGAGTAGAACATGCGGCGTTTATCATCCTCAGGAAATAAATTTACCAATTCAGGAGTGGTTCTTAAACCGCCCCAACCACCATCAACACCATAATCAGCAGCACTCATACTACCTCCAACCTGCGCGTGAATGATAAAATTGGTACCCCCAAATGTTTGGGTGTTAATACCATCGTATCTTACAGCAAAGATGATTTCATTTATATCGGGGTTTTGAACAGGGTTGTTGTCTGCCATGAAGAGTTCGGCATAGTTATCATGGAGCGTAAAACCTGCATTGATAACCTGTTCTGAATACTGAAGCGCTTCTGAATAATGAGGTTCTCCTGTATAAACTTCTGCATTGAGATAGAGTTTTGCTAAAAGCGTCCACGCTGCAGCTTTATCAGCACGTCCGTATTCGCTATGGGGCGGATTTGCCAGTTCGTCTGACAGATCAAGCAATTCTTGTTCAATAAACTCAAAAAGAGCAACTTCTGTGATGGGTTCAGGAACATAACTACCAATGGGATTGTCCTCTGTTATAAATGGTACACCACCACCAAAGAGGTCGAGTGCATGCCAGTAACTTAATGCTCTCAGGAAGCGTGCTTCAGCACGATAAACCTGAATATCAGCACGTAAATCATCACTAACTCCCCTTTCATCCAGTTTGCCATCTGTAGTTTGACGCAAATATTCATTGACAAGAGAAATTTGATAGAAAATCCGGGAATACATAGCAGTGATAAAAACATCACTTGATCCCCAGGCGTGATAAACAAAATCTTTGATGGTTTGGTCGTCCCAACCAATCACGGCTTCATCGGTTGAAAGCACCTGATGATTGAAGTATCCACGGATATACTGACCAAAACCTTCATCGATACCAGAAATATCAGCATTTCCAGCAGGTCCTTGCTGACCTGATACTGCAAGTCCGGCATACAATTTTGCCAAAACCTGCTTGTAGGTTTCAGGGTTATCGTAAACAGTTGCTGACGTTATTTCCTCATCATCCAGTGGTGCAACATCCAGATCGTCAAAGCAAGATGTCATTACCAGGGGAAATAGTAACAAGGAAAAAATTAAATACGAGATCTTTTTCATAGTTATATATTTTTTGATTGATTATTACAATTGAAGATTTACACCCAATACAAAATTTCTTGGACGTGGATAAAAATTATTGTCAATTCCAAAAGCGATTTCCGGATCAAGACCTTCATATTCTGTGATCACAAAAGCATTCTGAACAGTAAAAGAAACCTGTAAATTGCTTCCTGCGAAAAGGTTCGTGAAATTATAGTAAACACTGATGTTATCCATTTTAAAGAATGATGCATCCTGAATATAATAGTCAGATATATAACGGGCATTCTCGAAGTTTACATCAAAAGCATCAGTGGTAATATTGCTCAAATAAGGCCCTTCGGGACGGTATAAACGGCTTAATTCTCCATTCATAGAACTGACATTGTTATACATATAATTACCCAGACTCAGGCGACCATTGAATGAGAAACCGAAGTCTTTGTATTCAAAAGACGAATTAATTCCAAAAACAAAATCAGCAAACGGGCTTTCATAATGGTAACGATCGTCATCAGTGATCTCACCATCTCCGTTTCTGTCTACATAAAGTCCTTCTATAGGGTTTCCATCCTGATCATAAACCTGCTCAAATACAAAGAAAGAGTTTGGCTGTTGCCCTACACTATGCATCTGGATGTTGTTTCCTACACCGCCTGAAATACCACCTGTGAATACACCGAGGTAGGAAGGATCTTCACTTTGGGTAAGTTTGGTGATCTCTGTTTCTGAATATGTTCCATTCACACCAAGTGACCATACATAATCAGGTGTTGTTAGAATTCGTCCATTCAAACCAACTTCAATACCTCTGTTTTCAAGGTTACCGATATTGGTGAGCAAAGCATTGGTAAGGTTTGAACCAACAGGAACAGGTATAAAGTTGATCAGATCCTTGGTTTCTCTCTGGTACAGATCAATGCTACCTGTGATCCTGTCATTGGCAAAACCAAAATCAAGACCAATATTGTAAGTGGTGGTTTCTTCCCATTTCAGGTTTTCATCATATCCTTCCGGACGAAGCGTTGAGATGGTATCGTTGCCAAAGGTGTAAAATGCTCCCTGCCGGTTAAATGTATATCTTGAAAGTGCCGGGTAATTTCCCTGACCGATATTTTGTTGTCCTGTAATACCATAACCTAAACGCAATTTCATTTGGGAGATCGCATTTACATTCTGCAGAAAATCTTCCTGGTCAATTCTCCAGGCCAAAGCCGCTGAGGGAAACAGACCAAACTGGTTATCCCCCACAAATCTTGAAGTACCATCATTTCTGATTGTTAATGTTACAATATACTTATCCATCAGATTGTACTCAAGACGACTGAACAGCGACACAAGATAATACTCTGTGGCATAATCTGTATCTTCGAATACCCGAAGACTGTCTTCATCACTTGTTACCCCAGTGCGGAAAGCAAGGTTATTGGGGATATTGGTATCATAAGCAGAACCAGCATCATAGAAATGTTGCCATGAATATCCACCCATAAGGTTTATCGTACTTTGTAAAGAAGGGATTTCAGTATTGTAGTTAAGATAAAAATCAATCAGCTCATTGCTTTTCTCCTGATCATAAGTTCTGATCTGACCACCTCTTACAAAAGACCAAGCAGCATAATCGGGAACATTTATTTCTCCTTCACTGGATGCATAATCGTAACCAAGATTAAGATTGGCGCTCAAACCATCCAGGAATGGCAATTGATAATCTAGTTCCAAATTACCAATAAAACGGTTTACGGTAGAATTATCATCGCGCAATTCAAGCAGTGCTAATGGATTAGTTGTTGCTACAGGTTTGGGCAAACCATCATCGTCCCAAACAAAAAAACCACCAAAATCTTCGCTATCGGTGGTTACGGGTTGTGTGGGATCAAACATAGCAGCGGCACCTATTGCTCCATTATCGGCAAATTGGTTGGAAACATTCACTCCTCTTAAATTCACGTTTACTTTCAAATCATCATTTAAAAGGGAGGGGCTCACATTCACTGCAAGTGATGTTCTGGTCATATTATCAGTTTTCAAAACACCATCCTGAGAAGAATAGTTAAGAGAAAAACGATAAGGGATATCGGAAAACGATCCCGTAGCGCTCAGGTTGTGGTCATGACCAATTGCATTTTGGTAAATCTGATCCTGCCAGTTTGTAGAGGCAGAACCAAGAAGTGCGGTAACATCATCACGATCGCTGAAACGCTCATTTACAACTTCTCTGAATCTTTCTGCACCCAAAACATCAACTGTTTGCGCGTTGGTACCCAATGAGTATCTTCCATTATAAGTGAATTTAGGAGCGCCGGTTTCCCCTTTTTTAGTGGTAATAATGATTACACCATTCGATGCCCTGGAACCATAGATAGCAGTGGCGGAGGCATCTTTCAAAACGGTAAAATCCTCAATATCATTGGGATTAACCATACTCAATGCACTTCTCATACCGCTAATTCCAGTTGATTCAACGGGTACCCCGTCAATAACGATCAAAGGATCGTTGCTGGCAGAGAGCGATGCCCCACCCCTGATACGTATGGTTTCACCTGCCCCGGGAGCACCGCCACCTGATGTTACCTGCACACCGGAAATCTTACCGGTGATCAGTTCACTGGGCGTGGTGATGTTTCCACGGTTAAAATCTTCTTCACCAATTACAGAAATGGATCCGGTGGCATCTTCTTTTTTGGTAACACCATACCCGATCACAATAAATTCCTGTAAGGTTTGAATATCTGTGAACAATTGAAAATCAATTTCAACTGTTTCACCTTCCGGAACAGTTGCTTCCATAACAGTTGGTTCAAAACCCACAAAACTGGCAACAAGTACAATATCGCCAGCAGGCACGGTGATGTCAAAGGTACCGTCCATGCCGGTTGTACCACCTGTAGCAGTTCCTTCAACAACAATACTGGCACCGGGCAAAGTTTCACCGGTTGCCGCGTCAAAAACAGTACCCGTAACCCGGCCTGTCTGTGCATGCACCATAAACATTCCCAACAGGTAAATGAGAATAGTAATTCCTGTTTTCTTTATCTGCATTTTGTTTAATTTAATAGTTAGTAATTAATTGAAAGTTAGTAAGTAATATTTGTTTTAATATGTAAAAATCAGGGTTGGTAAGACCTGATGATTATCGTTGATCTATGGTTATTTTTTCCTAATGTTAAGAAATGAATAAATCTCGCTTTTAGATACGAACATACCCTGACAAATTTTGTTTAAAAAATTTACCCCTAAAACACCAATCAAAAAAGCTGTCCATGAATATTTGCAGATAATAAAATACCTGACTTTGTATGAGAAATTTAAATGAAGATTTC
>CAYMLS010000145.1:0-12059 GCA_964390665.1 uncultured Bacteroidales bacterium
CCGAAAGACTAATGAAAACCATGTCATTTCGACCGCAGGGAGAAATCTAAATATTTTAACCGGACACCAATGATATAATGTAAATACAAATACTATGAAAATTAAAAACTTAACTATTGGAACCCTGGCACTGCCGCTGCTGATGGGATCCTGTAACGAAGCACAGGAAAATGAAAACACACGCCAACCCAATATTATCGTAGTATATCTCGATGATCTGGGTTATGGCGATCTGGGTTCTTACGGCGCAACGCATATTCCAACACCATATGTTGATCGAATGGCAGATAACGGTCTTTTGTTTACCGATGCTCATGCCACGGCAGCTACCTGCACACCCTCCCGTTACAGTCTGCTTACGGGGAGTTATGCTTTCCGCTCAGGAGCCGCCATACAAGATGGTGATGCTCCCATGCTCATCGACGAAAGTATGCCCACATTGCCAGGCATGCTGCAGCAGAACGGATATAAAACAGCAGTCATTGGCAAATGGCATCTTGGATTGGGTAATGGTGAAGTTGACTGGAACGGGAAGATTTCACCCGGACCTTTAGAGCGGGGATTTGATTATTCCTGGCTCATACCTGCCACCGGCGACAGGGTGCCCGGTGTTATTGTTGAAAACCATCATGTGTCAGGACTTGACCCCCATGATCCGATCGAGGTAAACTACCAGGAAAAGGTTGGAAATGATCCTACAGGTACCGAAAATCCTGAATTGCTCAGGTATGACGCCGACCCACAGCATTCCGGTACCATTATCAATGGAGTGAGTCGCATTGGATGGATGAAGGGAGGCAATGCTGCCCGCTGGACAGATGAACTCATCCCTCATCAAATGTTAAGACAGGCACGTGAGTTCATTGGTGAAAACAAAAGTGATCCCTTCTTTCTGTTTTTCTCCTACCATGATATACACGTACCCAGGTTACCCGATTACCGTTTTCAGGGGGCAACAGAACTGGGTCTTTATGGTGATGTGGTGGTTCAGATGGACTGGGTGACCGGTCAGCTGGTAGAATATCTGGAGGAGCAGGGACTGGCAGAAAACACCATGATCATCTTCTCCAGCGATAACGGACCCGTTATGAACGATGGTTATGAGGATGGTTCGGCAGAACTCCTGCCAGCCATAGGGCATAAACCTGCAGGACCATTGCGCGGTGGTAAGTACAGTGCTTTTGAAGCGGGATCGAGGGTTCCTGCCATCGTTTATTGGCCCGGAACAGTTCAACCGGGTGTTAGTGATGCACTCATCAGTCAGGTTGATCTGTATGCTTCTGTTGCTGCATTGGTTGGACATACACTTGCAGAAAATGAAGCCCCCGACAGTGAAAGCCTCATGGATACCTGGATGGGAAGGTCTGAAAAAGGTCGTGATTACCTGTTGAAAGAGTCTTTTGTTAAAACATTGCGAAAAGGACAATATAAGTATATACGCCCCGTAAATAATACAGGTGTTGCCACATGGATAGAAGAAACCAAAAACATTGAATCGGGTGCTGAAACATTCCCGCAACTTTTTGATCTTTCTGTTGACATTGGCGAACAGAAAAACCTTGCAGACCAGTTTCCGGATCTGGTAGAAGAGATGGAAGCAGAGATCCGCAGGATAGAAAATAATGCGATGAGTCGATGAATAAAACACTAACTACCATAAGCACAGCAATGGTTCTGGGGACTTTGGGTTGTTCTAACCACCCGGATCCCAATAATGAAACTGAACCATCCCAACCCAATATTATTGTCATGTTGGTCGATGATGCCGGTTACAATGATTTTGGATTTATGGGCAGTCCTGATATTCAAACCCCTAACATTGATCAACTGGCATACAATGGCACAGTGTTTACCAATGCTTATGTTTCTGCCACGGTATGCGGACCATCGCGCGCCGGACTGATTACCGGCCGGTATCAGCAACGGTTTGGATTTGAATGCAATCCACCTGCTCAGTTTAGTGGTTTGGATTCCAATGAAATTACCCTTGCGGAGGCGCTGAAAACAAGTGGATATAAAACTGCTGCTTTTGGAAAATGGCACTTGGGGCATAACCCTGAAAACCGCCCGAACCAGAGAGGTTTTGACTATTTCCGGGGGTTTTTATCGGGTGGAAGAAATTATTTTCATAATGACCAGGATGATCAGCCAGGCAATGTCAGATCTGTTCGCGAAAATGATACTTTCACCACGTTCGAAGGATATCTGACCGATGTTTTGGGAGATCAACTGGTTGATTATATTGATCAAAACAAAGACCATCCGTTTTTTGTTTATTGGTCGCCCAATGCACCTCATACCCCTATGCAGGCAACACGGGAGGATTTAAACAGGTTTGAGGGGCACCCCAGGCAAACCTATGCCGCCATGATGTGGGCGCTCGACCGGTCTGTCGGGAAAATTACCCGGAAACTGGAAAAGGAAAATTTGCTGGAAAACACCCTGATATTCTTTTTAAGCGACAACGGAGGTGCTCACAACAATCAGTCTTCCAATGATCCACTCAAAGGATGGAAAGGAAACAAGTATGAAGCCGGGGGAAGGGTGCCTTATTTTGTGCACTGGCCTAATGGTTTTAGCGGTGGAAATAAATTTCATGGCATATCATCGTCGCTCGATATTTTTGCCACCTGTGCTGATGTGGCACAAATTAAATCCGGCACATTAAACCCGCTGGATGGCAGACCTCTGATGCCTTTTCTTACCGGACAAACCGATGGCGATCCCCATGATCAAATCTTTTTCAGGAAAGATAAAATGGCAGCAACCCGAAAAGGAGATTTTAAACTCATCAGGGTGGATGGTTTAGGTACGCGGCTATACAACCTTTCGGAAGATCTCTCGGAAAAACATGATCTTTCAGAAGAATTAACAAGCATACATGATTTATTGATGGATGATCTGCAATCCTGGGAGTCAGAAATGATCGATCCTCTTTGGTTGGAAGATGAGCAATGGAACAGGGTTACCTGGATGATCCATGAAGATTTATTTCATAATCAGGAAATCAGGGTTATGGAACCCGGTCATTTGAAACAGTTTGAACAATGATCGTTTATTGCTATTGAATAAAATCTGTATTAACTTTGTGTTAAGTTTTGCTGTTTGAATGGAAGGTTAACAGCAACATTGAATAATGATCGATTAGCGCATCAATCGATCGATTTGTCTTTAAGTTTTATAAAGTCTTCGTAATGATCTTTTACAGAAAAATATTTTTATCCGTGATTCTGTTCATTACAGCGTTACTTCTCCAGGAACCTTCACAGGTGATTGCACAGGCTCTATACCCCGGTGATCTGCTTAAAACCCATTACACTGTAGAAGATGGATTGACACAAAACGAAGTTACCTCTATTATCAAAGATAAACATGGGTTTATGTGGTTTGCCACCCGTGGAGGATTGAATCGTTTTGATGGTTACGAATTTCTTCATTTTAAGCCCTCTGCAGACGAAAAATCTTTAAGTAACCCCTCCATTGAAAGGTTGTATGCTGATAGTGAAGGAGATATCTGGATTGGTACCAAAGGTGGCGTTACCAATATTTTTGATTACCAGTTGGAGCAGTTTTATTTGTTGGATACCCTTCCACTCAATCATGTAATCTCGGTATACGAGACCGACTCCTCAACCATTTGGCTGGGAACCTGGGAAAACGGTCTGTTTGAATATAATAAGCAAAGCGGAACTTTTGAACAAAAATTATTCAACATCAGGGCAACTTCCATTTTAGAATCTCCCGATGGTACGGTTTGGTGTGGAACCAGCTACGGGTTATGGTATATGAAACCAGGAGAATCAACCTTTCAACAGTTTCTTTTTGACAAAACAGGTAACAATATTACAGGATTGGTACTGGATGAAAAAAGAGAAAAAATATGGATTGTTGGATGGAATATGGGTGTGGTAAGTTTCGATTATAATGAACTGACATACCAGAATTATCTGCCTGATGATTTTACCCCTACGCAATTTAAATCCTATTCTGTACTAAAAGATAAAAATGACCAAATATGGATTGGCACCTGGGGCAATGGACTTTTCTATTTCGATCCGTCAAAAAATAAATTTTCCAGTGTTGATATTCTGCCACCAACAGAAAGGGTTGCCACTGTAAATTACCAGGTCATTCTGGATGTTTTTCAGTATGAAACCGGAGAGATATGGATAGGTACTGACGGAGGCGGTGTGGTAAAACTATCATCAGGTAATAATTTCCATACACTGGATGAGGGGTTGATCAGTCAAAATAAATTAAGACCCGTAACAGCAATCACCAAAGATAATCAAGGGAACTTGCTTTTGGGAACAAAAGGTAATGGCGTTTTATTGAAATCTGAAAGCGGTGAAGTGACAGCACTGGAATTTGATCCAGCATACCGATCGACTGACCCCAATTTGATGGCCAGGTCATTTAGCCATGATCGGGATGGCAATATTTGGGTGGGTTTGAATAATGATCTGTTTGTTTACAGCAATCAACCTGCCTGCAAGAATCAACTTTTACTGGCATCAAATTATTTTAACAGCCCGGGCTTACCCGATCCGGTTAAAGTATTGGATGTTTTTCACCATCATGATGAACTATGGATCGCTACACAGGAATACGGGTTGTATCTGTATAAAAAGAAAGATGACCAATATATCTTCAGTCGCCGGTTTTTCAGACAACAAAGTGGTGTTGAACGATTTGAATCCAACAGGATCACTTCTGTTGACAGGGATGCGTTTAACCGCATGTGGGTGAGTACCTACCATGGGTTTTATCTTTACAATCCTTCTGATTCAACATTCACCAACATGAAGAAAATGCTTGGTGATGAAATGCCTTTGTGTGAGATCATTCTTTCAACTTACATTGATAAAGATAACTGCATATGGTTGGGTACTCCCTGTGGCTTAAACAAATACACTGAAAAAGAACAAGGACAGTTTGAACTGGAGATTTTTGACATCTCTGATGGTATGGCCGATGATTTTGTCAATGCAGTGGTGGCCGATGAAGACCATAATATCTGGGTGAGCACCAATGCCGGCATTTCCAGGATCATTAAACAAACCGGAGAAATAAGTAACTACGACCATAGCGACGGTGTGGGCGATATAAACTTTTATGAATCATCTGTTTATAAAGACAATGATGGTACAATTTATTTTGGTGGGCAACTCAATGTTACTTTTTTCAAACCCAATGATATTCAGGTTAATAATACAATTCCCAAAATTGTTTTAACAGAGATCCGCATTCTCAACGAATTGGTGAAGGTAGATACAGAAGGTAGCATTCCTGCCTCGATCAATAAAATAAATGAATTGAAGCTCAACCATCAGCAAAAAGAGTTTTCTATCAAATTTTCTGCATTGGATTATAAATCGCCCCATTTAAACCAATATGCCTATAAGCTGGTATCCGGAAACCGTGAGGGCGAATGGATCAATATTGGCAACCGCCGCTTTATCTCCTTTTCTAATTTACAACCAGGTGATTATGAACTGCATATTGCCAGTTCAAACAGCAGCGGCGTGTGGAACAGAGATGGAAAAACGATCAACCTGAAGATACTTCCTCCTCCATGGAAATCGACATATGCAATTGTACTGTACGTAATTGTTATCTTACTGATTGTTTATGCCATTAGTTGGACAGGCATCAGACAGGAGAAATTAAAGAACAAGATACGCCTGGAACAAATCGCCCGCGAACAAGAGAAATCGCTCAATGAATACAAACTGCAGTTTTTTACCAATATTTCACATGAATTCAGCACACCTCTCACTTTGATCTCCGGTCCGGTGAGTGAGTTGGAAAAAACCGAAATGGATAAAGTCCCTGCTTCTTTTATCAAATCACGGCTCAGTATCGTTTCTCAAAATATAAGATTACTGCTTAATCTGGTGAATCAGTTACTGGAGTTCAGGAAAATGGAAAGCGGAAAACTAAGATTACAGGCTTCCCGGTATAATTTGTCTGCTTTTCTCTCCCGTATTAGCGCTTCTTTTGATGATCTTGCCATGAGCCGGGGGTTTACATTTACCAAAAATATTCCCATGAAAACACTGCCTGTTTATTTTGATCCCTTTAAACTGGAGATCATTTTAAATAATCTCTTGTCAAATGCTTTCAGGTATGCTGGTAAGGATGGCAGGGTATGGATCGATCTCTCCCAAACAGACGATTATGCTGTCATTGAAGTGGGCAATAGCGGAAAAGGGATTGGACGATATGACATCAGCCGCATTTTCGACCAGTATTATCAGGGCACCGGAAGAAAATTTTATGGTGGGGCAGGTATTGGTCTTGCACTGGTAAAAAGTTTTGTGGAACTTCATCATGGAACTGTTGCTGTGAAAAGTACAGAAGGTGAGCAAACTGTTTTTTCGGTTCAATTGAAAAAAGGAGATCGTCATTTGAAAGAGACCGAAATGGTTACTGCGGAAAACAAAGAAATGGAAGCTCCCTACATTTCAAAAGAAAAACTTCCGGGTGCGCATAGGAGGAAAACAGCCAATACAGGCACAAAAGGTGCTAAGGTGCTGGTGGTTGATGACAATGAGGATGTGAGAAATTATATTTTTGACCTTCTCTCAGATTATTATGATGTGGTGGAGGCATCTGATGGTGTTGCCGGATACGAGGCAGTTTTAAAACATAAACCTGATATTGTAGTGTCGGATGTGATGATGCCTCATTCTGATGGTTTTGAACTATGCAAAAATATCAAGGAAAATCCTCAACTCTTGCATATTCCTGTTATTCTGCTTACAGCGCGTAATACCAGTGAAGATAAACTGGCAGGAATTCGAAAAGGTGCAGATGGTTATCTTTTTAAACCTTTTGAACCGGAGATGCTGATCGAAAGGATCAAACAATTGATCGCGACACGAAATATTCTGGCCACAAAATTTAAAAAGAAGATCAACCTGGAGCCTCTCAACAAGGAGATCACCCCGGAGGAAGAACTCCTCATAAAGCGCTCTGTGGAGATCATCGAAAAGAACATCAACAACATAGAATTCGATTATGAGTTTTTGGCAAGAGAACTGGGCATGAGTTCTTCAACCCTTTATCGTACCATGAAAAAACTTCTTCAAAAAACACCGGGTGATTTTATCCGCTCCATAAAATTAAAAAAAGCAGCATCCTATCTACAGAAAACAAATCTCACATTAAGCGAGATCGTTGAAAATGTAGGGTATAATGATATTAAAAACTTCCGCAAGAATTTCCGGCAGGAATATGGTATGTCGCCTACAGAATACCGCAAAGGGCAACATGCGCATGAAAGTGAATGAATTTAACCCTTAATCTGGTAAATCTGTCGACCGTAAAACTACCCCAACATCCTTTACTTTGCTGTAATGTATGCTGAACAGGATACAACCAATCGCCTCATTTTCCAAGGCTGTTTTCACCATACTTCTTTAAGATGTTCCTGTTTGGATGCATTGGTTGATTCAAAAAAATAATGAACTTACAGAATTCAAATGAAGACAAAATACATGTCGGGTATATTGTGCATGCTGTTATGTGATATACCTGCACCTCAGGCCCGGGAATCAGAAATGGATAAACACCCCAATGTAATTTTCATTGTTGCCGACGATATGGGTTTTGGAGATATGGGTGCGGTAAATGATGGTGCTACAAATACTCCACACCTGGATGAGATGAAGGCCGAGGGCGTATGGTTTACGCAGGCCTATTCTGCTTCCACCGTTTGTGCACCTGCCAGGGCATCGCTGCTTACAGGCATGTATCCCCATCGCACAGGATGTGTTACGCTGAGCATGAAACGCTTTCCCGAGTTTTCGCGCATGAACAGCAAACTATCCACCATGGCAGATATTTTTAAAGCCAACGGATATACCACCGGGTTGGTGGGAAAGTGGCACGCCGGGCACGGTGAAGGATACGAACCACTGCAACGGGGATTTGACGAATTTGAAGGATTTTTCGGGTATGATGTTCCCGATTATTTCGATTATAACCTGCGGGTGCAGGATGAAATTTTGCAGGTTAATGATCAATACCTGACACACGATCTAAGTGAGCGGGCCATAGAATTTGTAAAACGCCATCAAAGCAAACCCTTTTTCCTTCATTTGGCACACTATGCTCCCCACCGCCCCCTGGGTGCACCGCAACAAACCATTCAATACTACCTGGACAAGGGATTCAGCAGAAAAACCGCCACCATATATGCCATGGTAGAGGAAATGGATAAAGGTATTGGAGATCTCATGGATGTGCTTGTTGAGCTGGAGATCATGGAAAATACCATTGTCATTTTCACCAGCGACAATGGCCCTGATCCACTGACAGGACAGCGGTACAACAACCAGCTGCGAGGTACCAAATATATGGTGAACGAAGGTGGAATCCGGGTGCCCTTTATCTGGATGCAGCAAGGATATATTGAACCGGCAACAGTGGATGAAATCATTCATTTTACTGATTTGCTTCCCACACTCATGCAAACATGCAACCTGCAATATGACCTGGAGCATACACTGGACGGATCCGATTTTTCACCTTTACTGAAAGGTCAGCAGGCAGAAATGCCACAATACCGCTACTGGCAGTGGAACCGTGGTGTGCCCGAATATTCCCACAACGCAGCCCTGCGCTATGGCCCCTGGAAAGTGGTGAAACCCTATATCGACCACTGGATGCTGATGCCAGAGGTCTCGGAAGAAGAACCCGTTTTGTATAACCTGGAGGATGATCCCGGCGAAACCACCGACGTCTCCAAAGAAAACCAACGTCTTTTTGACGAACTGAGGGTCAGACTGGAACATTGGAGCCGCAGTGTTGAAATGGACAGACTTAGAAATACCGAATAATACTGATACCCCTATGTATCAGTCATTCAGTTATTGAATACACAAATGATTTCATTTTTTTGCATTAATAATTAAATATGACCAACAAATCTCTTCTCAAAACCGGATTATTCTTAAGCGTCATTTGGCTTGCCACCTTTGGTTGCAAGGCACAAATGCTCGATACGCCCCACATACCCGGTACCATAATAGCATATAGTCCGGCATCCACGGGCGTTTTCCTGGGTACACCCTCTTTGGTAATTGCTCCTGATGGTACTTACCTTGCCTCGCATGACCATTTCCGGGGCAAGTGGGATCTGATCCATGTTTACCGTTCTGACGACAAGGGGCAAACGTGGGAAAAAATAAGTGAGGTGGATGGGTTCTGGTCGGGGTTATTCTGGCACAACGACCACCTTTACCTCATGGGTACAACAGGGCGTTACGGTCATTTGGTTATTCGCCGCTCCGATGATATGGGATTAACCTGGAGTGAACCCACCGATAAAAACAATGGGCTCATCAGGCGGCATACCCCTGATAAAGGGTATCACACTTCGGCGGTTTCGTTGGTGAAACACGATGGTCGTATTTACCGGCCTTATGAGGTTTCCCGCCGCGACGGAGGGTGGGGCAATTTTGAAGCCATTGTGTTTTCTGCACCGGTGGATGCCGACCTGTTGAAAGCAGAAAACTGGATCGCAAGCACATCTTTGCCTGTAGATACCGCATGGGGAACAGAATACCGAACATGGCTCGAGGGTGGGGCAGTTGTATCACCCAATGGCAACGTGGTAAACATCTTAAGGGTCGACAACCGGGAAGAGGAAATGGCTGCTATCATGCATGTTTCAGATGATGCCAAAACCGTTTCGTTTAACCCCCAACGCGATTTTATTCGTTTTCCCGGTGGATGTAAACGGTTCGTGATTCGTTACGACGAAAGCACCGATCGGTACTGGAGCCTGACCAACTGGATACCGGAAGAATTTGAAGGACACAACGTGGAAAGAACACGCAACACACTGGCTTTGGTATCATCGGCCGACCTGAGAGACTGGAACGTGCACAAGGTGATTCTTCAGGATGATAATATTGATAAAAGTGGTTTTCAGTATGTGGACTGGCAGTTTGAAAGGGGCGATATGATCTTTGTCTCCAGAACATCCTTTTTTGATGGTGAAAACCACGCCGATAACCAGCACAATTCCAACTTCATCACTTTTCATAGGATTGAAAAATTTCGTAAACATCTTAATGAAAGCATAATAACACTGGTAAATCCCTGATCAGTATTAAAAAATCTTCAGCTAAATGATTAAAAAACACTTCGTTATACTGGCTTTTTTACTTTTTGTAATGCCCCATAGCTTTGCAGCAGCCTGGTATTTTCATCCTGGCGAAGGGAATGATAAAAATACAGGTACCAGTGAAAAGCATCCATTTCGCACACTGGCAAAGATTAATGATTTTACCTTACTCCCCGGCGACACGCTGTTTCTGTACCATGGTGTTGCATTTAACGAACCGCTCATACTGGAGGGTCTGAAGGGGCAAAAAGGAAATGAAATAGTGGTGATGCCTTATGGAGGTAAAGAAAATGAAAATGCAACCATTGATGCTACCGGTTGGATGAATGGTATCCTGGTAAAGAACTGTTCGGGTGTGAAAATGCAAAACATCAGTGTGACTGCCAATGGATATCAATCTGAACAACCACAGCAGGGCGAGATGCGCTGTGGTGTTTTGGTTACTGCAACACAACCAGGAGCGTATGGTAATATTACCCTCCGTGGTCTCGATGTTTTTGATGTGTTTTATGAAAACCCGGGGTTTAAACGCGGCGAAGATGAGGTGAGGACAGCCAATGGCACGCAAAGCTATGGCTGGGGCATCCGCTTCATCAACAATATGGATGGTGCGGTGATGAGTAATGTAAAGGTTGCTGACAGCAGGGTTCACAATGTGGCACATACCGGATTGAAGTTTACCTCACATCGTGGCGGAATACGGGATGTGGAAGTATCCAACTGCCAGATAACCCGTACAGGAGGACCGGGAATTCAGATGTCGGGTCTGGTGAATGGTCATTTTCATCACAATCAGGTCAATTATTCCGGCAGCCCCGACGATAGTCGCAAGTGGGGCAGGGGCAGCGGGTTGTGGACGTGGAATTCTGATTCGGTGATCATAGAACACAATGAATTCAGAAATGCCAATGGCCCTGGTGATTCTGCCGGCTGCCATATTGATTTTCATTGCAACAACATTATTGTACAATACAACATCAGCGAAAACAATGCAGGTGGATTCATCGAAGTGCTGGGAAACAACTATAATTGTGCTTACCGGTTCAATATCAGCATTAACGACGGACATCGGGTAAAAGGTGAAAATGGTGCTTTCCAGGAGGGTAAAGTGTTTTGGCTAAGCGGGTACCAGGGAGGCAACAGTCCCAGGAAAGGACCTTTCAACAGTTATTTTTACAACAATACCATTTTTGTGGATGAGCGTATTGAGGCAAAATTTGCCGTAGCGCCCACTGCCGAAGGCGTTATGATCGTGAACAATATCTTTTACATTGCCGGTAACTCTTCCATTGTTGCCGGTGATCAGTTCAAACCTGATGCTGTAATGGATAGTGCATTAAAGAATTATTTTGTAAGTAACAACCTGTTTTTAAAAGCAGATAATTGGCCTTTGCAACCTTTCATGCCCGATAAAAATCTGACGACAGGTGATCCGGATTTCCAAAATGCAGGCGGCGGTCAGGCCAAAGATTATATTCCATCAGATTTAAGTCTGGTAGCCGGAAAGGGGATGCAGCCATCGCCATTAGAAGATGACACGACAGGACTTTTCACGGGTATGAAGGTGGAGCACGATATATTGGGAAACCCCATAAAAGGTAATTATCCTGTAGGTGCCATTGCACCGTGAATGGTTTACCGGGAATTTATTTCGTTAATTGAATAAAAAGAATAACAGCAGATACAACCGACGGGTATCTGACCAAAAAAAAAGCAGTATGAAAAATTTCAGCAAGATTTTATGGATGCCACTTCTCCTGAGTGCCTGTGGTCAAATACAGGAGGATAGCGGTGAAGCGGTGAAAGAAAAAAGTGATAAGGGTCCGAATATTCTGTTGATCATGACCGACCAGCAACGCTTTGATGCCCTGAGCAGTTATGGATCGAAGGCGGTTCATACACCCAACATCGACCGTTTGGC
>CAYMLS010000146.1:0-12051 GCA_964390665.1 uncultured Bacteroidales bacterium
TGGAAGCTTTTATGGTTAAACTCCCATCATTGGAGCTTCAGCAAAAGGCTATTGAAATTAAGCAACTACATTACAAAGACATGGAAATATCCAATAATATCATTTCCGAAAAGCAAAAAGTATATCAGGCAGTAATCAAAAAATTAATCTATCAAAATCATGAATAAGAAATCAAGACATGTAATCCCCAACTCCGATGGAGGCTGGGATTCTAAAAAATCCTGAGCAGAAAGAGCCTCTAAACACTTCGACAATAAAAAGGAAGCGGAGAAATACAGCAGAGATCTTTCCAAAAAGGAAGGCTCTGAACTATTTATTCATGGCAAAGACGGTAAAATCCAAAGAAAAGATTCACACGGAAACGATCCATTTCCTCCAAAAGGGTAAAATATGAGTAAAAAACCAATTACACAAACCAATATCAACAACATTGTCTGGAAAGCATGCGACACCTTCAGGGGTGTTTTGAGTAGTGGGCAATATAAGGATTATATCCTTACTATGCTTTTTTTAAAATATGTTTCTGACGTATGGAAAGACAAAAAAGCTGCTTACAACTTAAAATATAATGGCGATGAAACAAGAATTAACCGGGCGCTAAGAAATGAGCGTTTCTTCGTACCTGAAAATGCGACTTTTGATTTCCTTTACACATCACGCAACGAACCTAACTTAGGTGAACTAATCAACATCGCCCTGGAGCACTTAGAAGATGCAAACCGGACAAAACTTGAAAGAGTTTTTAGAAATATTGATTTTAATTCGGAGAGTCAATTAGGGCAAACCAAGGATCGAAACAGACGACTCAAGAATCTTTTGGTTGATTTTTCTGAAATGGATTTGCAACCTTCGCATTTAGCTGGTAATGATGTGATCGGAGATTCCTATGAGTATTTGATTTCAAAATTTGCCGGAGATGAAATAAAGAAATCCGGAGAGTTTTATACACCGGCACAGGTATCTGAGCTTTTAGCCAGACTGCTGAATCCAAAACCGGGTGACAGGTTATATGATCCAGCTTGCGGGTCGGGCTCACTACTTATAAAACTGGCCAGACTAATAGGTAGTAAGAATTTTGCAATATATGGGCAGGAAGTAAATGGTAGCACCTGGGCACTGGCTCGTATGAACATGTTTCTACATGAGATTGATGACGCAAAAATTGAGTGGGGGGATACGCTCAATAATCCGCTACACCTGGAGAATGATCAATTAATGAAATTCAATATTGTGGCGGCCAATCCTCCATTTTCACTGGATAAGTGGGGAGCTGATAACGCAATCACCGACCAGTTTAGCCGCTTCCACAGAGGTATTCCGCCAAAGAGCAAAGGAGATTACGCTTTCGTCTCTCATATGATCGAGTCAACTTACCATGATACAGGTCGTGTAGGGGTCATTCTACCGCATGGAGTTCTTTTTAGAGGAAGTAGCGAAGGTAAAATCAGACAGCAACTAATTGAGGAAAACCTGCTGGAAGCAGTAATTGGTTTACCGTCCAACTTGTTTTATGGCACAGGAATTCCTGCAACCATTCTGATTTTCAATAAAGCCAAAAGAGTCACACTGAGCGGAGTCGAAGTGGAGAATAAGGACATACTCTTTATTGATGCCAGCAAGGGATATGAATCCGGCAACAATCAGAACCGCTTGCGCGACAAGGACATTGATAAGATTGTCAATACTTATCGGGCATTTCAGGAAGCAGCTCCACTAACCACAGATGAAGGTCAAGTAGTTGAAGAAAAATATGCCTATCGAGCCACCATTCAGGAAGTGGAGGAAAACGAGTACAACCTCAATATTCCTCGCTATGTGGACACATTTGAAGAGGAGGATGAAGTTGATATTCCTGCTACTCAAAATAATATCTCTGAATTGAAAAAAGAGTTGGCTGTAGTGGAAGGTCGAATGGAGAATTACTTAAAAGAGTTAGGATTTTAATTCAATTGAATTCGAAGGCATTAAAAACAATTAAATAGTTTAAAATGGCTAAAGCAATAAAGACAATTCAGGTTCAAAACACATCAATATCCATTGCTTCTTTTAGAGATGACGATTTTATCTGTATCACAGATATGGCTAAAGCAAAGGATGGAGATGCCCGAGCCGCTGATATAATAAAAAACTGGATTAGAAATCGTGCAACCCTGGAGTTTTTAGGCACTTGGGAACAAATGCACAACGACAATTTTAAAGTGGTCGAATTTGACCACTTTAGAATGCAGGCGGGTCTGCCGAGCTTTACTTTAAGCGCGGGACAATGGATAGAAAAAACGAAAGCCATCGGCATCTATGTTCAATCAGGGCGATACGGAGGTACTTATGCCCATAAGGATATTGCCTTTGAGTTTGGTTCCGCAATAAGCCCCGTTTTTAAACTTTATTTAATCAAAGAGTTTCAGCGCCTCAAAGATGATGAAAATCGAAGGCTTTCTTTAGAGTGGAACCTGAACCGAACACTTTCAAAACTGAACTATCGCATACATACCGATGCAATAAAAGAGCATATCATTCCCCCGCAAATCACTAAGCAACAGCAAAGCCTGGTGTATGCCTGGGAAGCTGATGTGCTAAATGTGGCACTATTTGGCAAAACTGCGAAGCAATGGCGCGATGAAAACCCTGGCAAAGAAGGCAATGTCCGCGATTATGCCTCCGTAGAGCAACTGCTGGTACTGGCCAATATAGAAAGTATGAATGCAGAATTTATCCGCATGGAACTGCCTCAGGGTGAACGACTCAAAAAACTGAACGAAATAGCAAGGACACAACTCAAATCACTTACAGCCAACCCTAACACAAAAAAACTTGGAGATGGAAATTAATAAATCAGCGAAATCTGTGGCATCCAATACATCCGTGATGCAGACAATAGAAGGTCAAATGGTGAATTACTTAAAAGAATTGGGGTTTTGATGACGGAAATAGTTGATATACAGCAAGGATTTAAGAAAACTAAGCTAGGCGTAATTCCTAACTCTTGGAAAGTGCAAAGATTGGAAGAAACGTGTTCTCATTTTAAAAGTGGGATTGGCATCACATCGAAAGATATATTCGATACAGGTGACATTCCTGTATATGGAGGAAATGGTTTAAGAGGTTATACAAACAGATATTCACATGAAGGAGAGTATATACTAATTGGTAGACAAGGTGCTTTATGTGGAAATATCCAATTTGTTAAGGGCAAAACTTACGTTTCAGAACATGCAATTGCGGTTCAGGTTAATGAGCAAAATGATTTAGAGTATTTACGATATAAATTGGAACACGAGAGACTGAATAGATACTCTGAATCTTCTGCACAACCTGGCTTATCAGTTGCAAAACTTCTAAAATTAACGGTTTCTATCCCTCCCCTCACCGAACAACAAAAAATAGCCGAAATCCTCAGCACCTGGGATCAAGCCATTTCCATTGCCCAAAAGCTGATAGATGAACTCAAGCTCCGCAATAAGGGTCTCGCTCAGCAATTGCTTACCGGGAAGAAGCGGTTGAAGGGGTTTGATGGTGAGTGGAGGCATGTAAGAATTGGTGACGTAGCAGATCAACAAACAATCTTCAATAAGAATAGTGAAGACATTGAGGTTTTGTCATGCACTAAATATGACGGCTTAGTTAGATCCTTAGATTATTTCGGTAGACAAGTATTTGGAGAAGATCTGTCAAAATATAAAGTCGTTCCGAAAGGAAGTTTCGCCTATGCCACCAACCATATTGAAGAAGGCTCCATTGGCTATCAAAACCTAATGGATAAAGGGTTAGTAAGCCCCATGTATACCGTTTTCAAAACTAAGGCGGACATTAATGACGAGTTCTTTTTCAGAATACTAAAAACTGATCGAATGATCTACGCATATCAAAGCAATACAAGTGGTTCAATCGCAAGGCGTGGAGGTTTAAGATGGAATGACTTTTCCACCCTTCACATTAGTATTCCATCACTAAAGGAACAAGCCGAAATTAACTCTTTGCTTTCAGAAGCCAATAAAGAACTGCAACTATTCCAGCAGCAAATAGACACCCTGAAAGAGCAAAAGAAAGGCTTAATGCAGAAGCTATTGACGGGTGAGATTAGAACCATTTAATTCAGACGAACCAAATATGAACACATCAGACACATTTAAGGAGTTCGTCTCGAACATCAAGATTCCAGAAGATAAGGCAGGTACAATTTCGTACAGGTATGGTCGAATTACGAAGGCTTTAAACAAGCAGCACCGAGATACTGAATCCGAAACAGCAAACACATTACAAGTTGGTTCTTATGGTCGATATACCGGTATAAAAGGAATTTCTGACTTGGACATGCTTTACATCATGCCCAGAAGTAAATGGTCTGAATACAATGTTAATGGTGGTCAAACTAAACTTCTAAATGATACTAAAGCAGCCATATCGAACACGTACTCAGCTTCTGACATTAAAGTAGATAGATGTGTAGTTACAGTGAACTTTTCAGATTCACATATTGATGTTCAGCCTGTGTTTGAAATCGAGGATCAGGATTATAAATACCCTGACACATACAACAGCGGATCATGGAAAATTACAAAACCAAGAAAGGAAATGTCAGCTATGAAGGAAGCTGAAGAACAAAAGAATAAGAACCTGAGAAGGTTGTGTAAAATGGCCAGGGCATGGAAGAATAAGAATGGTGTTTTTATGGGTGGCCTTCTTATTGATACTTTGGCATATAATTTTTTGCATTCTACTTCCGATTATGATACTTCTAGCTTTTCTTCCTATGATTTAATGTGTAGGGACTTTTTCAAGTTCTTATACGACCAACCAAAAGATCAGAAAGAATACGGTGCATTAGGCAGTAAGCAAAGAGTTAAGGTCAGAAAATCATTTAAAAGAAAAGCTAAAAAAGCATATGATTTAGCGATAGAAGCTATTGAGGCAACCTCAGATAGAAAAAAGCACAGGAATTGGAGAGACATCTTCGGAAATGACTTTCCTCGATACCAAAATGAAGATTCTGAGGCTCGTTACATTAATAAAAGCTACAGAAATACAGAAGAATTTATCG
This sequence comes from uncultured Bacteroidales bacterium, assembly GCA_964390665.1. GTDB lineage: Bacteria > Bacteroidota > Bacteroidia > Bacteroidales > UBA7960 > SKVR01. Next base: position 5,039 of record CAYMLS010000146.1, read on the forward strand.
AATCCTATTACTCAGTTAATATAAGATACGACATTAAAATTGACTGTGAGATAAAACAAAATGGTTTTAGAAACGGATTACTCCGAGAATTTCTGGTCAAAAAAATCAAACTATTGCCCAATAAGTCATTACGATTTTACATTGATCAAATAGATGTTCCACTGCCATATTCTGCGAAATGGAAGGTGACCAATAGAGGGAAACAAGCCATCAAAAGGGATTGCATTCGAGGACAAATTATTGATGATACAGGATATCTCGAACGGAAAGAATCTACAAATTTCAAAGGAAGCCATTTCGTAGAATGCTATATAATCAAAGACAACATGGTTGTGGCTATGGACTCAATAGACGTACCTATTTCGGAAGAATAAAATAAATAGTTATGACAGAAAGTGAAAAATTACTAGAATCACAAATAAGAGAGTTGTACGGCCGTGTAGTTTACACACATAAAACTCATGAGAAATGTGCCGATGTTCTTAAAGGCAGAAGTGATAGAGTAAAGCTTATAGAGATAGCTTTATCTGCAGCAACAACCACTAGTGTTTTAGTAGTTTTGTTTGGTGATGGTAGAATATTTCAATTCATTGCTGCACTTAGTTCTACCTTCCTATTAGCCCTTACACTTTACTCAAAGGACTTCAATTTATTGGCTATAGCTGAAAAACATAAACAAGCGGCTTTAGATATTCTAGCTGTAAGAGAATCACTACTCTCGTTACTCATTGATATTAGAGTAGGAAATAAATCAATAGAAACATTACAACAAAGACGAGATGAACTTAACGATGATCTTTTAAATACATATAGAGGAGCTCCGAAGACAATAAATAAAGCATATCACATTGCTTCTAAAGCATTGAAGGAAAACGAGGAATTCACTTTTTCGGACGATGAAATTGACAAGTTTTTACCAGAGAGTTTAAGAAGAGGAAAATTATAGTTTAGTTGGAAAATTATATGACACCATCAAACACCACATATTACGTATTTATAGACCAAAGCGGAGATCATGGATTGACCACCCTCAATCCTGACTTTCCGGTTTACAGCACACTGATAAATAAACTTTCAATTAAAAAGTCGCCAATATGTTTTTAATGTATGTAGATGAAAGCGGAGACCCTGGTAGCACTGGACATAGTTCGCCTCATTATATCCTTTCAGGCCTAATCGTTTCACAGGACCAGTGGGAAAAATATCTAGCTCGTTTGAAGATTTTTAGAAAAAATCTCAAAGCAACATACGGCCTCAATCAACGAACAGAGATACATGCTGCAGAACTAATCCGAATCAATAAAATCGAAGAGTATAAAAAGATTAACAAAACCAATCGAATCAATATTTTAAAAGAATACAGTAACCAAATTCCATTACTCTTTGATACCGCCAAGCTTATTAATATCTGCTTCAAGAAAGACGAATATAAAGGAGAAAGAAGCATTCAGGAAGTGGCGTGGAGCCGTTTGATCCAGCGTTATGACACTTACCTCAAAAAAGTAGGAAAAGACAAAGGAATTATCGTGGCTGATGATACGGACGGGCATATTATTATGAACCTTTTACGCAAAATGAGGGTGTATAATCCTTTGCCTTCTCATTTTTCTGGCACATACGATGCACCTACAGATAGTATTATTGAAGATATCTTTCAGCGATCTTCACACCATTCCTATTTTATTCAAACAGTTGATGTAGTGGATCATTTGCTTTACCGCAAGGAATTCCCTAAAGGGAGTTTAAAGAAGTTTGGATTAGAGCACCAATTCAAAAATTTGGAGAAAGTTTTACTAAAAGAAGCTAGTCGAAATGACGAATATGGAATTGTCAGAAAATAAAAAACCCCGGTTCAAAAACCGAGGAATTTTTGCGACCCCAGAAGAACAAGCGGTTCAACCACGGCCGACTTATTTTCAATTTCTTTTACCTCATTTTATAAAAGAGGAATGCAACTTTAGGCACTGCGAACGAGTGAACAACGTCACCTGCTGCGTCCTTTACCCTTTGGGTAATGACATTGCAAATATCGGATTTATTCATGAGATAAACAATAATAAGTTTTTAAATAACCTCCACCATACTGGTTATCAAAGTGTTTCCCAATCTTCTTTGTTCGCTAAATTTCTCGAAACAAAAACCAAGATGCTTGCCTGTTTTCATACCGAAATAGGAAACCCCATCCCCAATTTATTAAAACAAATTAATCGGTTCAGTGCCATCTCCCCGTCTGAATTTGGTACTAAAAGTCATAGTAGAAATCCTCTGGTTTTTGGTCTGTTTGTAAGGATTCGCATGGTCGAACAGGTGGGTTCGGGAATTGGTCGAATAAAAGATCAGATGAAAAAAGCAAAACTTCCGGTACCTGAATTTAAAACGGAAGGGATGTTTACAGTAGTTCTACACAGGGCTGTGGAGAAAACTGTGGAGAAAACTGTGGAGAAGATCAATTTGAGCACAACAGCAAAAAGAATAATAGAGCGGATTAAAGAGCACCCAGAGATTACAACAAAGGAATTGGCTGAATATATCGGGATTACAAACAAAGGTATAGAGTATAACCTATCCAGGCTTCAAAAGTCAGATGTTATTTATCGGGAGGGCTCGAAGAAGTCAGGGGTTTGGAAATTAAAAAAACCCAGGGAATAACCAGGGATTAACCAGGGATTAACCAGGGATTAACTAGGGAATAATTAGGAGTTAAACCAATGTATAATTAATAAAACATGGCAGTACCATCATTCAAAGAAGACCACATATCACAGCTTCCGGCACTGAAGCTGCTCATGAATATGGGATGGAAATACCTCTCTCCCGAGCAGGCTTTGGAAACCCGTGGAGGCAGGACATCCAATGTGCTGTTGGAGACTATTTTGAAGGAACAGCTTCAATTCATCAACACCATTGAATACAAAGGAAAAGAGTTCCCCTTTTCTGATGCCAATGTAAACAATGCGATCCTTGCCATCCGTGATCTACCGGTTCAGGATGGATTTATGGCTGCCAATAAAGCCTTTTATGAACTCATCACATTGGGCAGAAGCTTTGAGCAATCTGTTTTAGGCGATAAAAAGAGCTTCTCATTCCATTACATTGATTGGAAACATCCTGAAAACAATACCTACCATGTCTCAGAAGAGTTTAGTGTACTCAGAAGTGGCAGTAGCGAGCATTATCGTCCTGATATTGTATTGTTCATCAATGGTATTCCAGTTGTGGTTATCGAGTGCAAAAGCCCAAAGATCAAAGACCCAATCGACAAATCAATTGAGCAACATCTAAGGAATCAACAGGAAGACGGAATCCGGTCATTGTATCAATACTCCAACCTGGTTATGGGATTAGCAACCCATGAAGCCAAATACGCTACAACTGCCACCCAGAAAGAGTTTTGGAGTTTCTGGAAAGAACTCTTTAAAACCAAGGCAGAAGAAACTGCCTGGCTCGATAAGCTCCAGGCTTTAAAAAATCAGCCACTACCTGCCAACGAAAGAACAACGCTTTTTCAGGAACGCTACAAGAATGTCTGGTCTTTCTTCCGGAACCTCGAAAAGGAAGCGCAAGCAATAACTGAGCAAGACAAGCTGCTATTTAGCTTTTGTCAGCCCGAGAGACTTTTGGACATCTTCTTCAACTTTACCTTGTATGATGATGGCATCAAGAAGATCACAAGGTATCAGCAATACTTTGCCGTTCACAACACCCTGAAAAAGGTGGTTAAAACAAACAGTGAAGGATTGCGAAAAGGCGGTGTGATCTGGCACACGCAGGGAAGTGGCAAATCCCTCACGATGGTCATGTTGGCTCAACTCATCGCTACACATCCTCAAATCAGGAATCCTAAGATCATCCTGGTTACGGACCGCATTGATCTGGACGATCAAATCACAGAGACTTTCAAAAAATGTCAAATACCAGTAGAGAATGCCCAGACGGGCAAACACTTAGTTGAGCTTCTTTCCGCTACAGGTGACACGGTTATCACTACTTTGATACACAAGTTTGAAGCGGCTGTCAACCGAGCTAAAGAAGGATTTGATTCACCCGACATCTTTGTTTTGGTAGATGAAGGTCATAGAAGTCAATACGGCACATTCAACATCAAAATGCAAAAGGTATTTCCAAAAGGTTGTTTTATCGCCTTTACCGGGACACCCTTGATGAAAAAAGAGAAAAGTACTGCCAACCGATTTGGTGGACTGATAGATGTGTATTCCATCACAGATGCAGTTGAAGATAAAGCTGTGGTTCCATTGCTTTATGAAGGACGCCACAACCTGATTGAAGTGAATGAAAAACCTTTGGACAATTACTTTGACCGGGTATCCGAACCACTTACCCCATACGGCAAAGCTGCGCTCAAAAGAAAGTTCAGCTCCACCAATCAATTAAACAAAGCTGAGGAGGTTATTTATGCCCGTGCCTGGGATATTTCAGACCATTATGAGCAAAACGTTCAGGACATCCTGTTTGGAGGATTAAAGGCAAAAGGTCAGTTAGTTGCACCCAATAAAACCACGGCAATCCGATACCGTGAGTTTATCAGGGAAATAGGAAAGGTAACATCTGAAGTCCTGATCTCTCCTCCTGATGTACGTGAGAATTACGAGGATGCTTTTGAAGAAAGTACCGATCTGATATTAAAGTTTTGGAAAGCCATGATGGATAAATATGGAAGTCCTGAGAATTATGAAAAGTCATTGATCAACTCATTCAAAAAGCATGACAATCCTGAAATTATCATTGTGGTAGACAAACTACTAACGGGGTTTGATGCTCCGAATAACTACGTTTTGTACCTCACACGTCAGCTAAAAGAGCATACATTGCTACAAGCTATTGCGAGAGTAAACCGTTTAGCTCCGGGAAAGGAACATGGATTGATCATAGACTATTACGGTAATCTGGAGAACCTTGATTCCGCATTAGAAACCTACTCAGGTACAAACAACTATGATGCGGCTGATTTGGAAGGTACAATGACCAACATCAGTGAAGAAATCAAAAAGTTACCCCAGGTTCATTCGGAAGTATGGGATATTTTCAAAGAACTGAAAAATAAGTATGATGAACCTGCTTATGAAGAGTTATTGCAGGATGAAGCCATCAGGCACATCTTCTATGAAAAGGTATCGGCCTTCGCCCGTTTATTAAAGCTCGCTTTATCCAGTTTTGAGTTCATCAGCAAAACACCGGAACAGCAAATCAACAAGTACAAGCAGGATGCTAAATTCTTCCTTGGATTAAGAATCTCTGTCAAGCGCAGGTACTTTGACGATCTGGAATATAAAGAATATGAACCTCAGGTTCAAAAGCTCATTGACAAGCATATCACCACAGAAGGAGAGATCCTTCGCATCACTGAAATGGTCAATATTTTCAACAAGGAAGAAAGAGACCGTGAAGTTGAGAAGATTGCCAGCAAGGCCGCCAAAGCAGATCACATTGCAAGCAGAACAATCAAAGCGATCAATGTGAAAATGGATGAAGACCCTGTCTATTACAAGAAACTATCCAGGCTTATCCGGGATACCATAGAGGATTATCACCAACACCGAATCTCAGAAGCCGATTACCTGAACAAGGCAAGAGAATATGAAGATCAGTTCCACAATGGCAGACAGGACAATGTACCTGAAAACCTCCATGGAAATGATACAGGTATTGCCATCTATAACCTGATTACCGAGATTTTTAAAGGACATCTAAAGTTTACAGATGGCTCTCAAAATATCGCTGCTGTGATGGCTGAAGGTATTGATCAGGTCATTAAGTCCATTGTGTTTGAAAATGGTAGGCCCATCATTGACTGGGTAAACAAATCAGACATTGAAGGCAGGATAAAGATTGAGATAGATGACTATCTGTTTGATCTGAAAACCCAACAGGAAATAGAGTTACCTTTTGATTTGATAGATGAATTGGTGGAAGAAGGACTTAAAGTAGCCAGGTTGAAATATGTCTGAAACATCCCATATAGAATCCTTCGTTTTTGGTTCCAGAGAGATCAATTATGAACTCTCTTATCAGGATCGTAAAACCCTCGGTATTCGGGTTTATCCCGATTGCAAGGTAAGGGTGATTGCTCCACTTGACACCACAGAGGAAAAATTGAAAACAAAACTCAGGGAAAAAGCACCATGGATCATCAGGCAGCAACTTGAGTTTCTTTCCTATCATCCGCTAACACCACCCCGCAAATACATCAATGGTGAAACCCATCTTTACTTAGGAAGGCAGTACAAACTAAGAATAGAGATGGCTGCAACCAATGAAGTCAAACTATTGAGAGGAAGACTATTGGTATTGAAAAAAGAAAATATATCTGCCAAAACTTTACTATTCGAATGGTATCGGGAAAAAGCATCCCTTCACTTCGAAGAAACCCTGAAAAAGATACTTCCACTTTTCACCAGGTACAACATCGATCAACCTGAGCTTCAAATCAGGCAGATGCCTACACGCTGGGGCAGTTGCACACCCAAAGGAAAAGTGATTCTAAATCCGGAATTAATCAAAGCACCCAGGGGAAGCATAGAATACGTCATTATTCATGAATTGTGTCACTTGATACATCACAATCACACACGTGCGTTTTATAACCTGCAGGAAACCATCATGCCTGACTGGAAAAAATGGAAAGAAAGGCTGGAAAGAATCATGAATTGATGTAAGATATGAATCATGCGCGTGTGTGTCCAAATTTTTGACAAGGGCCGGTTTATCAATCCCAGATGATATCAACGCGAAAGACAGAAGAGGAAAAATTGGAAATGTTCAGATGCTCCGATGGCATTTGTATTATATGTCAAACATTTTCACGTCATCATTTAATAAACTTCCTTTTTACTTTGTATAAGACCTATGCCATCCTTCAATCCCCAACCCATCAAAATAAAACATTCAGATCCCCCCATATGAAAGAAGAAATCTCATAGATCGATGTGAGCATTCCAAAAACATCATGTTTAATTGTTTGAGTCCAGTAAAAAAAGTATTTGTCCACAAATTTA
>CAYMLS010000147.1:0-11782 GCA_964390665.1 uncultured Bacteroidales bacterium
TCTTCATTCAGGTTTAATCGTGCATTTTCAATGCTTACGATGGAAGTTCCCACATTGATCTCCAAAGGAGTGTTTCCTGAGGTGGAAAAGCCAAGGATCGCCTGAATATTATCTCCGTTAAGATTTGTTTTCCCCTCATGAACCTCACCATTGGCAACAAGTTGCACATTTTTAAAAGGTTTAGAGAATTTAGCAACAAAATAAATGTGCTGATTGGGTGTCCATCCACTGGAGACCCGGGCACCGGTAATTTCATTTTCATCTGTCACATTCAGTTCAAGATGATGGATGGTTTCATCCCTGAGATTGTGAAAAAGGTCTATAATGATCTTTGCTTTTTCAGATTCAGGAAATGAGTATCTGTGAACCCCCACCCGTGTGGTGGCAGTCATTTCTGCCGTAATATCCTGTTCTTTGAATTTCACCTTGTAATATCCCGGAGATGCTTGCTCATCGCTATGATCAAACAACAAAGGATCAAAAATATATCCCTGGGGTTGTAACTTTACATTGCGCATGGTTGGATGGAAAAGGATATCGCCCAGATCCGCTGCTCCTGTCCCGCTAAGATGCAGGTGCGAAAATCCAAAAATAACCGAATCGCTGTAATGGTATCCGGAACAGGCATCCCAGTTTCCACGCCGGGTATCAGGACTGAGTTGCACAGCACCAAAAGGGGTGGTGGCTCCAGGGTAGGTATGCCCATGGAAGTCAGTCCCGATAAAGGGATCTACAAAATCTGCAGGTTTTTGATTATTGCACGACAACATAAGTAAAGCAGCGGCAATTGAAATGATTATGTTTAAATATTTATTGTCCATTTTTTTTATTTTGATGTTATTTGAGATGAACCAGGCCTTGACAGAAATTTTGACATATACCCGATGATTAGATTTCGCAGCATGGTAAAACATGCAGTCAGCGTATTGTTGGCGGGTTCCGCCGCAAAAAAAGAACGGGGCAGGTATCTGACCGAATTAATCAAATCATCAACAGATGCGATCAGAACTTTTCAGTAAAAGCGTTTTTGTTTTTTCAATGAAAAATTTTTTGCTCTTCATGTGGGTTATGATTCATCGTTAAGTTCAACAATTTTTTCCGTTTTTATCTGATCACCCAAAAGTTCTTTTCAAAAGATGGGGTCTTTGCTCATGCACATTCATGATCAGTTCACCAAAAAGGGTATTTGCCCATGCAAACCAATGGCGGGTAAATTGATCCGGATTGTCTTTATGAAAAGATTCATGCATAAAACCCGTTCCGGCATGTGTATTTTTCAGCCAGGTAATGCACTGCACGATCTCCTCATCATTATCACTGGTAAGCCCACGCATGATGATGCTCATAGGCCAGACCATATCTTCTCCAATGTGTGGCCCACCAATGCCATTAGCAAATTCACCTTCAGAATACCATGGATTATATTTGCTCAGAACCAGTTTACGGGTTTGAACATAAAGCGCATTCTCTCTGGGAAGCGCACCCAGGTAAGGAAGCGAAAGCAAACTGGGAATATTGGCATCATCCATAAACAATTGGTTACCAAAACCATCCACTTCATAAGGGATAACCTTACCCCCTGAAGGATGATCGGCCACAGCAAATTCCTGAAGGGCATGTTCCACTTCTGTTGCAAGAGAAGTGCATTTGCCGGCAAGTACACTATCGTTGTATACCTTTGTGGAGATCTCAGCCATCTGCTTTAAAGATACCACAGCAAAATAATTAGAGGGTATCAGAAAAAGGAAAATAGTGGCATCATCAGAAGGGCGAAAGGTTGAACAGATCAGCCCATTGGGTTTGATGGGGTTACCATATCCGTTTCCCGGAACCGTATCAGTGGCTTTTTCAGTAACCCGCATAAAACTATAGGGACCTTTGCTTTCTTTTCGTTGCTGTTCTTTAAATGTTTTCAATACCAACTCTGCTGCATTTTTCCAGTTGGCATCAAATACAGAATCATCATTGGTCTTTTTCCAGTAATTATATGCCAGTCGAACGGGGTAGCAAAGGGAGTCAATTTCCCACTTTCGTTCATGCAATTCGGGTTTCATATCAGTAAGATCCGTCTCCCAGTAGCTTCCTGTAGGTCCATCATTGAAAGCATTGGCATAAGGATCGAAATTGATGCAATCCGCCTGACGATTAATCAATCCTGCAAAGAGATCTCTCAAGTCAGAATCTTTGTTTGCCAGCGGAAGATAAGGCCAAACCTGAGCCGTGGAATCCCTTAACCACATGGCATCAATATCACCGGTAATGATAAAAGTGTCGTGTCTCCCGTTTTTCAGTGAATATTTAACGGTTGTATCCAAAGTATTTGGGAAGCAGTTTTCAAACATCCATACCACTTCTGCATCGGTAATTCCCGCTTTTATTTTCAAGATGGCATCCTCAACTGCTTTGCTGGTAAATGCTCTTTTTGAATAATCAGGTCGGTTGCTTTTATAAGGTGGATTGCCGCTAAATCCAGCCAAAGGATTGAGAGTAAGTGCTCCAATGCCAAAAGCTGATCGGGTGATAAATTCACGTCTCTTCATCTGTTTAAATTTAATATTCTAAAAACAAAGACTTTAAATTTGGTTTAAACCTGCCTGAATATCATATTTTTCAGTATTGCCATTCCAGCGAAGGATCAATTCAAACGGGACATCAGAAGTGATCTCCATTTTAGGTTTTTCCTTTTCCGACTTGCGTGCTGCACATTTCAGGTTCAGATTTCCATCTTTACCAAAGGGATATTTTTCAATACCATGTTCTTCCGTAAGTTTCACATCCCAGGTAAGTTCTTTTTTAAGCGCATTGGGTTTTAAACCAAAGATGATCTCAAACAATACCGATACAGGAACCAGCCCCGACCAACCTACAAAATCAGGACGGGCAAGCAAACCCGGTTCTGATGCTTCAGGGGCATAATACTCCCAGAGTGTGCCAGTTTTATCGAATACTTCCTGGATACGCTGATGATGCTTCATACCCAGTTCAAAGGCAAGATCATGATATCCCTGGTTTTTTAATCCGGACAAAATCATAAAATTGGTGGGAGCCCAGACACCGCCCTGCCAGTACCGACCCTCAGCCTGATATCGCTCATGATCAGCTGGCATAGAAGGAATAGGATGATGCCTGAAAAAAGTATTTTCATCTTTGAGATGCGCCACAAAGCTGTCCATTTCATTCTTATCAAGCAAATCTGTCCATAGTGCCCAGAAAGCACCAATGCTTTTGAAGGTTCCCTGCGACCCATCTGCATACCTGTCGTAGAAAAAAGCCGTATCATGGTTCCACAGTTTTTCTTTGATATATTTTTCCAGGAATTTGGTATCGTCTTCAATATCTTCGATCTCTTGCCATCTTTCCACATAAAAACCAAAATCCACGAGTATTTTACCAATAAAAAGTTGTTGTAAATTGGTATCGAGCCAAGTCATATGTCCATGAGAAAAAATGGGGTTATAGTCCCTTTTCAGGCGGGGTTGATTATCCATGCCAGTGCCCCACCCGCTGGACCAGTAAGAGCCATCCTGCCAGGTTCGGTTGAGTTTGAGCCATTGATAATATCCGCTCAATACCGGAAAAATTTGATGTATCCTGTCCCAATCCTCAAAATGTAGAAAATATTCCATTTCGCTCCAGGGCATCACATTAGGGCCAGTGCTTACCGGATCATAGCGATGAAAAGCATCTTCTCCCGACTCACCCCATATCTCCCTGCAAATGAATCCATCCGGATGTTGTTTTGCGTAAAAATTATCAAGCGTTTTCTGAAAGGGAAACGCTCTGTTGCCGTAGCGCGCAAACATGGTAATAAAGTTGGAATCCCACATGAAAATATTACCATTGTAAGCCGTATCGATATAGGTGCTGATAAACCCATTTTTTTCTGTAGGTTCTTTAATATTTCCAAAGGCAATCTCCCATGTTTTCCAGTACATTTTCATGGCTTCTTCATGCCCTGCCCAGAAAGGAGCAGGAAGTATTTCACGCGCCTTTTCAAAACCCGGTGATGATTTTATATCGGGACGAGCATTTCGGTAATGATTATCAGTAACGAAAACATTCTTTACATAAGTTTGCTTATAAGGAGTTGACCCTGTTGTGGTAGCGCTGGTTTGTACAGGATCATCTGCCACAGACTTTATCTGCGTGCCCGGTAATGCAGTAGCTAAGGCAAGCAAGGATGACTTCCTTAAAAAATCTCTTCTAGAATTGGAATCCATAAACTTGTTTTGGGTGAATATATATCATGGTAAAAAAGCACCATGTTTAGTTTTTGCTAAAATGCCTTTGAAAATCAGATGGTTTATCTGTGTTGATAAGGTCTACATGAAGATCCATAAACAGCTCCCAAACCTGAGGAGTATCAGGTATCGCCCAGAATCTGACCTTTTTGCCGAGATCCTGTACTTGCTGAACATATTCTTCTATCAATCTGCGGTCTTCTGCAGGCATGGTTCCTGTGCCATCCCATTGGGAATAATCTTTAAAACTGTTGCTGAAAAGTGGAACACGCTGCAATTGACCAACTGTATATGCATTTTCAATGCGTCCATCGAAATAAATAAACGATGGGTAACGTTGGTAAAGTTCGGGTTCAGGTGCATTGCCTGAAACTACTATCCTGACAGCAGAAGGGTTTACAGAAGGATCAAATACTTCAGGATATTTTTTCAGTTGAACCGCCAGCAGGTCGAGTGCGGGTTTATAAGAAGTCTTTAAATCAACCAGAAGAATAAATGTATTGCTGTAATTCTTCCAGGGTTTGCCATTATTTTGTTGAAAAACCTCAAGAATGGGATCGATGTAAAGGGACTTGAGCGTTTTTTCCCTTGTTATCTCATCTTTATCATGAGCTACAAAAAGTTCACCTTCAATAGCCCATACATCCACTTCTATGGAACCAAAGAAATTTTCATAAGCATCATAAAAAGGTCTTTCGTTGTAATAATCGTTGTGCGAATGACCCGTAAAGAGTCCTTTTTGGGCAAATGAAGCACCCTGCAGCACTGATATAAAGCCAAAAATTAAAAAGTATTTGACCATAACAGACGAGGATAAAAAATAAAAACGGAACATATGAGATGTTAAAAGCAAATCCCTGAGAAGTTAAAAGGATGAGAAAAAATCTGTGCAGCAGGAAATACAAAAAATGTTTATCATGCTAAGATCTCCGTTTTATTTTCAGAAGAAAACCTCTTCCAGGAAAAACTGCACAGATTCTCATTAACAACTAACCAAAAAAAAACAACAAAACAACAATATGAGGAAATATACCGTATTGATGTCATGAAAGACATCAATACGGTTTATTGCTAAAGTTGACAAAAATCGTCAACTCCACTGAGATTTATTTTGTAGCATTATAAATATCGGTTATTTCAGAAGCGGAGAGCACATAATCATAAAAGAAAACCTGATTATATTTCGCCCGGAGTTTACCTCCGTAATCACCGGTTCCATCCTGGTTGATTTTTGCAGTAACCCCTGCATTGATATCAACAGGTTCCATACCGGCCGAAGCCCTCATATCAGCATTGATATAAAGTTCTGAGTCACCGTTCCGATCAAAAGTAACCGTAATAAAATGCCAGTCAGTTCCCACCATGGAAGGATCATCTCCGGGTTGACTGTAATCGGTTTTCACGCCATCTCCGTTACCCGCAACAACTCTGACGCGTCCGTTTCTCCACGCCAGGAGCCAACCTACATTTCCGGAACTTGCCCAGTCCATTGTACCCATCATTGCAGGGTCGCTGGTATCGTGGTCAGATTGAATCCAGAATGAGATAGAGAAATTTTGATTTGCACCAAACTGGAGCAGGGGGGTATCCTCAATATCGAGATAAGAATTTTCGCCGCCTTTAAAAGAGGCAATAATACCCCTGTCGGGATCCTCAGAAAAACCATCAATATTTACTTCCGTTGTTCTGATCTCCGTAACAGTACCATCCTGACTTTTAAAATTCACGATAGAGGGCACATCGCTGATCACCCTAAAACTGTAAGATTGAATGGAAGGAAACTCGAAACCATCCTCACCTACATCATCATAGTAGAGATGAAATACAAGATTTCCACTCTCACCGAACGGAATGCCCATATCTTCAACGCTGTATGTAAAGTCAGCTGAGGTTCCGTTTACATTGATTGTACTTACTACGGCAGCAGATACAGAGTTTACAACTTCAATACGGTCGATGGTTTTTGTAGATGAAATAGAAACCTCTACATCATCTTCCGACCTGAACAGGTTCTCAAATACATTTACATGGGTTTCACCGGTTCTTGGGTCAACGTGTCTGAATTCCACGTCCACGCCAAGCAAACGACCATCAGGATCAGGTAAATCATACTCCGACATATCGCAACCAGCGAAAAAGAGCATCCAACCCACAAAGAATAATATTTTATTTTTTCTCATTTTTCTATATTTTTTGTTATTCAATAAATGATTTCAATTCCAACCGGGATAAAAACATTGAATTACCCGGTTTTCATACACAGTATTTAATATCCCTGATTTTGCAACAGATTTTCACTGGTAGCGATCTCTCTGTTGGGTATGGGGAAAACATGGTGTACGTTAGGGTTGAAATTTCTTGCAGGCCATACCTCCACAACATCAAGAGATACAATATCTTCCCCGGACAGATTGGTTTGAAAACCATGCAAGGGTTGTGAATACACTTCCTGTGCATCTCCCCACCTGACCAGATCGATATGTCTCCAGGCGCCAAATTCAAAAGCAAATTCGCAGCGACGCTCATTTTTAAGTTGCGCTTTGGTTGCCTGAGAGTTACGTTCTAATCCGGCACGTTCTCTTACATCGTTGAGTATTTCAACGGCAGTAGCATCTCCTTCTCCGTTTTTCCAGATCAAGGCCTCGGCTTTCATCAACAATACATCGGTATATCTGATCAAATGAATACTCAGGTCGGTGGTCATATTATTACCATTGGGATTTACGGTAGTACCAATAGCATCCTCACCCCTGAAAGGGGCAATCCACTTACCAAGCGTCATATGAGTAGGGCTGGAGGTAGAGGATGGATTCACCTGCCAAACGATTTGATTTCCAACAAAATCTACTGTATCACCAGGAGCAATAATGGTTTTTTTACGTCTGTGATCACCTTCTTCAAAAGCGTTGTAGAGTTCAACAGTGGGTTGAAAATATCCCCATGTGTTATAAATACCAAAACCAGCATTTTGAAAAGATATCCCCGGCCATTTTGCACCATCATTCTCATTGCTGGTAACACTGTAAAGATATTCAGGTCCGAAGTTATTTTCAATTTCCCAGATATCGGCATAATTTGATTGCAAGCTATGATGCCCGGAGTTTATAACTTTATCGGTCAATTCAATCACTTTATCGTAGTAAGAAGCATTGTATTGCGCAGCATACAAAGCAGCTCTGGCGGCAAATGCCCAGGCTGCAGTTTTATGCGCCATACCCCAGTTTTGCTGTGGCAGTTCATGAAAATACGGAAGATACTCTGCAGCGGCTTCCAGGTCTTCAATGATCATATCATAATTATCAAGAACAGATGGAGGGCGAGGCATGTCAATATCCTCAATGGGGGTATCTTCTGTTACGATAGGGACACCTCCGTTAGGGCCATCATCACCATACCATGGAGCAATCCATAAATATGCAAATCCCCGCCAGAAATATCCGTTTCCGATCACAAGATTTTTCACATTTTCAGAAATAGTTTCCGAGGCAGGTACTTGCCGGATAATGGAATTTGCTTTGTTAATGGTAATATACATTTGAGGCCAATTATCGCGTACATCGCGTGTGGCAGACCCATTATCGAGGAAATTGGCAATGTTGGCAGCTTCAGCCTGCGATCTGCCTGTGATCATATCATCACTGGCATTCTCGTACCAGAAAAATCCACGTCCGGTAGTACCTTCACGATACTGCCAATCATACAGTGCATAGGCAATATCCATGGCTTGTTCGTCTGTCAGGTTTCCCAGGTCGCTGGGTTGCCCGTATGGTTCAAATTCAAGAAAATCTTCGCATGATACCACCACGAAAAGTGATAGAAGTATCGTTAAAAATATATTTTTCTTTTTCATAATTTGTCGTTTTTTTTTAGAATGATACATTAACACCAACGCTATACATACGTGCTACAGGGAAAGTACCCTGGTCAACTCCTCTGCTTCCCACCTCAGGATCAAATGCTGAGTAGGGTGTAAAAGTAAGCAGGTTTTCACCATTGGCATAAATTCTTATACGGCTGTTCGCACCCATACCAAGTCTTGCCGAGAGGCTGGCAGGTAATGTATAGGCAATGTGAAGATTCTTTAGTCTGATATAATCGCCGTCTTCAAGAAAATAAGAAGATACTTTGGAATAATTTCCATTCGGATCATCGATGAATGATAACCGCGGTATACCGGAATCAGGATTATATTCCCAGGAATCAAGCACTTCGGTTGACATGTTCCAACCTTTGAGACCAGAAACAGACATTGCTTTTACACCATTGTATATTTTAACGCCTGAAATTCCTTGCCAAAACATATTGAAGGTAAAGTTTTTCCATTCTGCACCCAAAGTCAGACCATAGGAAAGATCAGGAAAATCATAAGCACCCATATAAATTCTGTCGCCATCGTTGATGATACCATTGTCATCGGCATCGGCAAACATAAGGTCGCCAGGTTGTGCATTGGGCTGGATCAATTGTGTTTCACCTGTTTCAGGATCAGTCCAGGTGTGGTTATCTATTTCAGATTGCGACTGGAAAACGCCGAGTGATTCAATTAAGTAATAAGAATACCAGGGTTGGCCCACTTCTGATTGCAAGGGTTTTTGAGAATTTACATCATCGTTATGAGAGATAAAATCTCTGTCGCCGATGTTGATAACATTGTTTTTTACGGTACCCAGATTTCCTCTGAGATTTATAATGACATCACCAACCGACTGAGTATAATTAGCAGAAAATTCCCATCCGTAGTTCTCCACTTCGCCGATATTGATCTCGGGCGGGGATGCAACCCCTGCTACCGAGGGAATGGGTTGTGTTTCGATAAGATCTTTGGTGAGTTTATAAAAATAGTCTGCAGTTATAAACAAAGAGTTGTTAAACAATCCGATATCTGCTCCGATATTGGTTTGTTCTGTTCGCTCCCATTTCAGATCAGGATTGGGGATGGTGCTTTGATAGACTCCGAAAACATGATTGCTGGCATCGGGTCCCAGAAAAACGCCCCAGTCAGCTCTTGAAAACGGGGGAGCATAAATAAAACGTCTTACACTTCTAATATTACCAACTTGTCCCCAGCTGGCTCTTAATTTCATAAAGCTTACCTGAGAAACCTGATCCATAAAGGATTCTGAAGTGATTTTCCATGCACCTGAAACAGCGGGAAATATATCCGAATTATTATCGGGGCTCAATTTAGAAGAAGCATCCCTTCTTAAACTTGCGGTAAGGAAATACCTGTCGTCATATGAATAAGAAGCCCTACCCAATGCAGAAACAGTTGACTCTTCCCAGATATTTTCTCCAGGTTGGTTGTAACCGTATTCACCTGCATTTGAAAAAATGGTATAATTTTCATATTCAAAATCGTAGCCTCTGGTATCAGTATTCGTCCAGCGTTCTGTTCTGTAATTCATGGTAAAACCGCCTAACAAAGAGACATAATGTACATCATTGAGGATTTTGGAGTAAGAAAGAATATTTTCCCAGTTCCACTGATTGGATAGTGAGTTGGAAATGCTCCTGTAATTTTGGTCCACGGTACGTCCGGGAGCTGTAAATCTGGCCGTAAAGCTTTCATTTCTTCTGCTATCAACGCTGTAAGCGAAGTCAGATTTAAATTCGAGACCATCAAGAGGTTTCAGTTGCAAGGAAGTAACAGAAAACAAACGGTTTCTTGGATTATTCTGTCTTCTGTTTTCCATCTGTGTAACAGGGTTAAAAAGGTCAGCTTCTACGCTAAAACCCTCTGCTGCAGCCCATCTGGGAACTGTACCACCCCGTAACAGGTTTCCGTCGGCATCATATTCGAAAGGCGTTGCATAACGCGGATAAGCCATGGCAGCAAATAAAGCACCAGTATGACCATCCCCAATATTGCTCTGTCCATTGTCAAAGTCGTACTGAAAATTCTGTCTTACCTTGATCCAGGGTCTGATATCCATTTCAAGGTTGAGTCGGGAAGTAAGATTTCTGTTATAAGTATTGATGATCATCCCTTGCACCTCATCATAACTAACAGATGCAAGCGCTTTTAACTGATCATTTCCACCACTTACAGACATATCATAATGCTGCATATAACCTGGACGGAAAACGGCATCAATCCAATCGGTACGTGTAACGTTCCCGTATGGAAAAACCAGCGGATCATAAGCAGCGGGCACCTGGCGTCCGGCAAGTTCAGAAGCATCGCCCCATACATTATTAAACTGCTCTGCTGTAAGCACTTCCGGCAAACGCCATGCTTGTTGCACACCATTCCAGGCATTCACATCAACTTTCATATCACCCGATTCGGCTTGCTTTGTAGTAATGAGGATAACCCCTCCCGAACCGGCATAAGCACCATAAATCGCGGCAGAGGCAGCATCTTTCAAAACGGTTACCGAAGCAACATCAGCCGGATTAAAAGGCGCATTGGGCACACCGTCAACAACATATAAAACACCATCGCCACTACGGTTTCCTTTACCTCTGATGCTTATTTCAGCACCACCTCTTGGGTCAGAATTTTGTTCTACCCTTACACCTGTAACTTCACCCTGAAGGAGGGTACCTATGGAAGAAGGTCTGCCACTGAAGTTATCGTCAACATCAACCGTTGACACAGCAACAGAAAGATCCTGACTACGGGTACTTCCATAACCGATAACCACAAATTCGTCAATTCCTATGGCATCAATTTCCATACTTACATCAACAATGGAACGACCATCAATAGGTTCTTCAATTGTTTTTAAACCAACAAAGGAAAAAACAAGGATTTCATCCTCTTCTCCCAATGTTATGGAGTATTTTCCCTCTTCGTTGGTTATTGTACCGGTCACTGTATTTTTAGCCATAACTGTAACCCCGGGAATGGTAGTTCCGTCCTCGGCTGATGTAACAGTTCCGGTAACAGTCCTCTGAGCATTCACCTGCAATGAGATCAATGCAAATACTGCTGTAAACAGATATAATACTTTTCGCATAAATAATTAAGTTTAATGAAGTAAATTAGTGATTTGTGTAATGTTTTGAGTTTGCCTGTAAAGCAAATTGATCAATCGTTTTCAGTTCTGTTTAAGTTTCCATAATGAGTTTTTTTTAGTTAATAATTGGTTTGGTTTGTATTCACTTGATGGTTGTTTCGCTATAAATCATTTTAGTAAAGTTTACAGAGCAGTGACTAAATATGAACCGAGCCGTGACAAAAACTTTGAATAGTCGATACCTGAAAACATTGTATTGCTATGATAAACCTGAGTAATAAAGTTAAATCCAAAGACCGTAAAACTGTATCGCAATAGTATGCCTTCCGCGATCAATTCATTTTAAAACAAGTATAAAGCATAACTGGTGCTTTTATAGATGCACAAAACACAATTACTGCATTTGCGGAACAATCTGTTTCAAACATGCCGATACTCTCTTTTTTGCTGCATCAGGCAAAAGCAGAATGAAATACTTGGAATGCACCCATTAAAAAGCATCTTGATACTGACTTTCAATCAATTAAAACATGTAAAAGATCATTTTTGAAAAGAATAATTAAAAGTAAATAACTAAAT